>DAOUSS010000202.1 GCA_030627085.1 Candidatus Stahliibacteriota bacterium
GAACTTCAAATAAAAGTGAGGAGATGGTCGGGTTTTTTGTAAAATATGGGGATGGTGCAGCCGATATAATGCCTATTGCAGACCTCTACAAAACCCAAGTTAGACAACTTTCAGAATATCTTGGAGTCCCCGAGACTATCGTTCAAAAACCCCCTTCGCCTGACCTTCTTCCGGGTGTCACGGACGAACTTGTCCTGAAGATGAGTTACGAAAAACTGGATATTGTTCTTCTTGGGCTTAAAAAGGGTATGGAAGAGACTGAGATTGCGAAAGAGGTGAGGATAAATGTGAAAACAGTGAGATATGTAAAGAATCTCGTATCTCTCTCGGAACATATGAGAAAGCCACCCAAGATATGCCAGACAAGATAACTCTATATAACTACATTATTCCATGGTTCATCCACCAGAAAAGACATCCTGATCTTTACAGGATGTCTGGTATAATGAGTATTATACCAGGAGGAGAGATGAGAAAGTTTTTGGGCCTTATAAGTATTTTTATGATAATCTCTGGTTGCGAGTGGTTTAAAGAGACCACAATATCAGGGACTGTCACTAACGGAGGAGAACCTGTATCCGGAGCAATAGTTCTTCTACTTGAGTCTGATACTCTCTTAGCAGGGCTTTCTCTTACAAATGGTTCTATCACAAACTCAAACGGGAGGTATGAAATCGTACGGGTAGAACCTGGTAATTACTATATTTCTGCTATAAAGGACGAGAATGGAAATTTACAATATGATAAAGGAGTCGATATGTTTGGATGGTATGGAGAAAGGGATACTCTTACAGGTCTCACTATACCCCAACAGGTTACCGTCACAAAGGGAAATAATCTCACAGGTATGGATATTGATACACTCTACATTGTACCCTGATAGCATTTAATTCCTGGTGAAAAATCTATAAGGAGAAAGGGAGAACAGGCATAAATTCAAACGGATCCTTTGGACACCATTTTTTCACGGGACACTATTTAGAAGCCACAGATTACACTCCCGCTTACCGGCAGGCAGGAGTGGCCATAAAGGGAGGTGATAAAGATGGATAGTATATTTGAAAGGATGCTTCTTGCAGGTCTCGGGCTTCTTGACCTCACAAAGGAGAAGGCAGAAGAAATTGTAGAGGAGCTGGTGAAGAAGGGAGAAATTGCAAAGGAAAAGCAACCTGAGTCCATCAAAAGACTACTGGAGAAAACTCAAAAAGGTCGCTTGGAGATTGAGAAAATTGTAGAGGACGCTACTACAAAGGTGATGAAAAAACTTGATGTTCTGACGAAATCTGATATAGAAAGACTTATAAAAAAGATAGAAGAGCTGGAAAAAAGACTCAAGAAGTAATGGTAATTACCGGGGATGGGTAGTTCTCCATCCCCGGACAGTAACGACAGATCTCTTCAGCTCTTTTCTATCTTGAAGTACTCGTAAAAATAGGGTGTCACTTCATACAAATATGCCATTCTATCTTTTCCTTTAACCCTGATGAGTCTCCATTCAAGCAAAACAGATAATGTATGACTGGAATCCACTCCTCTTAATTCCTCTATCTTTGCTCTGGTTATCGGTCCTTCTTTTAATATTATAGCAAGCGTTTCAAGTGCCTGTGGCGATAATTTTATTACTCTTTTTCCCCTTACCCTTTCAACAAATTTTTCATACTCTGGTTTTGTGACAAGTTGAAATTTGTTATTCACCTTTATAATAGTAAACGCCCTCTCCTCATACTCTTTACTCAGTTTTTCAAGACAGGTTTCCACTTCCTTCTTCTTCATATCTGAAATCTTTTTCAGCCTTTCAATAGAAACAGGAGAGGGAGATGCAAAAAGAATCGCCTCTATAATCCTCTTGCGGCTTGTGCTATCTCTAATACTCACCTCCACCTTTTACAAAGCATTGAACTATCGGATTACTTGTAGTCTGGACCTCCATGGGTGTCCCATCAAATATGATCTTCCCGTCGTGCAACATTGCAATCCTGTCTGCAACATAGAATGCGCTCTCCATATCGTGTGTGACGACAATTCCCGTTATCCTGATTTTCTTTTTTAAGCTCAAGATGAGCTCGTTTATGGTTCTCGCAGTTATTGGGTCCAATGCGGTTGTGGGCTCATCATATAATATATACGATGGGTTAGCAGCAAGTGCCCTCGCTATTGCCACCCTTTTCTTCATGCCTCCTGATAACTCTGATACTCTCTTATCCTCAACTCCTTCAAGTTCCACCAGAGATAATTTTTCCTTCACTATCTCCCTTATCCTATCCGAGGATATTCTCTTATTCTCGGTGAGCCCAAGTGCTACATTTTCAGCCACTGACAACGAGTCAAGCAAGGCAGAGCCCTGAAATACAACACCTATCTTTAATCTGAGTTTATAGAGTTCGTTCTTTGGAAGGGTTTTTACATTTTGTCCATCTACCCATACATCACCCGTATCAGGTCTCAGAAGTCCAATTATATGCTTCAAAAGGACACTCTTACCACATCCACTCCTACCTATCACCGTAACAGTTTCCCCCTCCTCCACCTTTAGGAAAAGTCCTTTTAGTACATCATTTCCATTGAAGGATTTATATAAGTTTTCAATCTCTATCATCTTAAAAGACAATCCACGCTATGAGAAGGTCAAAAAAGAGGATAAGTATGGATGACGAGACTACAGCCTTCGTTGCTGCTTTACCAACCCCCTCTGCTCCTCCTTCTGCCATAAAACCATAGTATGTTCCCATAAGTGTTATTACAAAGCCGAAACTCAGTGCCTTCAAAAGTCCTCCCCATAATTCGTGTGGAAAATAGTTGACTCTGAGTCCCTCTATATAGACTATAGGTCTAATATCAAAGAGTACAACAGCACATAACCCTCCCCCAAAGAAGCCAACAAGTTCTGATACCACTGTCAAAAGTGGAAGTGAAATCAATCCTGCAACAAATCTTGGCATTGCGAGATACCTTATCGGGTCTATTGCAAGGCTTTCAAGTGCGTCTATCTGTTCTGTGACCTTCATAGTGCCTATCTCAGCGGCAAGAGATGAACCGACCCTTCCAGCTATTATGAGCCCTGTAAGAAGTGGACTAAGTTCTATCATAAGTGCCTTTGCAACCGCCATACCGAGATATGGCTCCGGCAAAAAGCCACCAACCTGGAAGGCAGCTTGATAGGCAGTAACCATTCCCATGAAGAGAGAAACAACTATAACGATGGGGAGAGAGTTAATTCCTGTATACAAGACCTGACTCACTATCAACTTAAACGACCTTGGAATCTGGTGCAGTTTTGTTATTATTGCCCACAGGAACAGGCAAACCCTTCCTATATATCCGAATACCGGCTCTATAAATCCTTTATTCATAATTAGTCATTGGTTTACCCTGCCTGCCCTGTAGTGTTGATGTACAGGGCTTGTCCTGTTGAAGCGGAGCTATTCAACAGGGTGA
>DAOUSS010000321.1 GCA_030627085.1 Candidatus Stahliibacteriota bacterium
CTTGCAGTGGGCATTCCAACTATTTCAAAACCTAATATTTCTTTCAAATTTTTTAACCCTAATTCATAAATATCAGGGAATAAAAATGGAAGTCCATTTGAAGGTGAAATAATCGCTATTCGTGATCCTGGTTTTATTTTCTTTGGTTTTATCAAAATACATCTCTCCTCTTCTTTTATGTATGTCATTGTACATAATGTCCCGCGGCTTTGCGAAGTTGGCTGGAAGCAAATTGGCGAAGCGTAGCGACCCGCAAACACACTGTTATACGCCGTTAGCGTTATTTAAATTTTTAGTAGCAGTTATGAGTAATCCACCTGCACCCATAGCTCCAATCCCCAATACACAAGTATTCTTGTCGAACTCTTCTTCAAAATTAAGATAGTCTTCGTAAGATTTTCTATCGACCAAAAGCTGTTTTAGCTGTTCAATATCTACAGAGCGTGCCAAGGTACCTGGTGCCGATAACTTTTCCACATAGCACCCATGTCTTTCCAACAACATTTTCAATTCATCTGGTGTAAAAGCATGCCAACTTGGGAACAAGGTAGGTTGTAATCTTCTTAATTCCTCCGTAACAATAAGATTTCCTGTAGCATAAACATCTCTAACCGTTTTCAATTTCCCGAAATGTGTAAGGTCAAAATCAACCCCACCTTCCAGTATAGTTCCGTATCTATTCATAACGCACAGTATAATCTTCCATCTTGAGACTCTTACAAGTTCGTTAAGAATATTCTCATAATTTTTATAGCAATAAGAAAGTGGAGAATCCAAACACAAAACCAAATCAAAAGTATTATCTTCAAATTCAAGGCCTTTGCAGATATCTCTCTGAACAAATTGTATATTTTCTATCTTTCTTGATTCTGCATTTTTTCTGGCAATTTCAATCATCTTTTCAGATATATCTAAATGGATGATTTCGTGACCTTCTTGGGCAAGAGGTATTGAAAAACGACCCGTCCCTGCGCCTGCATCTAGTATCCTTAATCTACGACGAGCGTTTATGCATCTTTTTACTTCTCTCCATATCAAGTCTGTATGTATTTGTTTTCTCGGATCATTCTCTTCTCTATGCAACTCTCTATTCCCGTAATTATTCCAAAACTTTTTAAGTTCAAGATTTAAATCGTCTTCTCTCATCGTAACTCCTCCCCAGATATTGTGCCAATGCAGTATAACAGCTAACAATCGCATTACTGTGTTTACCTTGCCAGAATAGCAAGAATGCCCGCAATATTACGGATATTTCTTACTATAGTTTAGTCTCTTTTAAGATTAAATGTCCAAATACTTTAGCTATCCTTGCATATTCATATACGACAGAGCTTTTGAATATCTTCTTTTTTGGTAAAATTTATGGCAACTACTTTCGATGAAGGGAAAAACCTAATGTCCGATATTAACTATCTTTATAATTTTCAATATTTTCTTCAAATATAAATTTAACCACTCAATTATTCAAAAAAAGGCATATACTTTATATCAAAAACTTACCATCTTTATAAACCAGCTCGCCATCCGCATAAATTTCTCCGCCCTTTTTCATATCACAGAGCATATCCCAGTGTATGGCTGATTGATTTTTCCCTAAAGATTCAGGTATAGACCTTCCGATTGCCAGATGGACTGTTCCACCAATCTTCTCATCAAATAACATATGCTTGGTAAATTTCTTTATATTACAATTTGTGCCTACCGCTATCTCCCCTACATACCTTGCTCCCTTA
>DAOUSS010000217.1 GCA_030627085.1 Candidatus Stahliibacteriota bacterium
TCCAATTTGTCAAGTGTCAAAGAGCAAAATTCACTTTTTTCAATATCAACCTAAAAAGAGACAATATCATTATACAATTTACGCTGAAACACACTGATTTTTATAATTTCTTTTTTTAATTTTCTCTTTATTATTTATTCTGTGTTAATCCTCGTCTGATTCTTTGCTCCTTATTACGCTATTACGGTAATTACCGAAATACGAAAAAGAAAGTTCCAGTTTCTTTTCTCCATATGTGTTACGGGAAGACTTGATCCCAACTTCTGTTTCTTCCAATCAATTTGTCAGAAATTACTCGGTTACCTTGTATATCCGGTCGTGGCGTCTGACTCTCTCTTTTACCTTTATACCAACTGAATCACCAATTTTTGCCTCTTCTACCTTCTTATGTTCTATTTCCATTGATTCCACTACCTGGGTGAAATCGGTTGTGACACCCTTAATGTAAATAGTATCACCTATCTTTAAAACTCCATTGGTGATGCGAATAGCCACTACTCCTATATGTGCAAAATAGTCCTCAACCTTCCCAATCTCTTTTTCCATTTTATTCTCCTTTGAATTTTTGTAATAATTTTTGCGCCTCTTTTTCAAATTCTTTCGCCCAGTCTTCGTTTATACCATTTAATTCCCGGATTGCCAATTCACAATTAGCTCTTGTTTTTTCTATTTCTTTAAGTTCGTTGTAAGATTTGCCAAGCATTAAGTAACAGGATGCCCTTACTCTTGGATTAAGCGGTCTTTTACTTGCTGAGAGTGATAGTGCATGGGTACAGGCTGTTATTGCCTTTTGATATTTTCCCTTTTTATGATAGACCTCGGCTTCATCGTAGAGTAACGAGGTATTAGTGTGATAAATTTGCTGTAACTCTTTTATAATCTGCATGGCTTTATAATCCATATCTTCAAGCAGATATATTCTCAATAAAAAGAAAAGAGCTGGTTTTCTGGCATATTTCCCATTTTGGGATGCCATTTTTAACTCATCTATCCCTTTGAGTTTTCTGCTCCTGAGCCATGGGATGAATGATAGATATTTGCCAAGGTAATAATCATATAATCCGAATCCCATATATACATCAAGGAGTGTAGAATCTTCCTTGTAAGCAAGTTCGAGGCTCCTTCTCGCCTTTATTCCGTCCCATAGACATCCAATCCAGTCTTCGTGTAAAGCCCTTCTAACTGCACGTTCACCCCGAGTACTACCAACATAAAATAAATTATACGCATTTTTCTCAACCTTGAGTTTCCTTTCCGCAAGTGTTACTGCAATGTCCGCCACTGAGTCAAGTTGCGCTTTCGTTTTAGAACAAGGATTAAAAGACTCCAATGTCTCAAGTAGTGACGAAAGATAAAAGAAACCCTCGGGGTCCTCGGGATAAGTTGTTGTAAGGATATCAAATTCCCTCTGAGCAGACTCATAATTTTCATGATAGATGTAATCAATTCCTTGAAATATATGATAATCCTTTAATGAATCAGCTGCAAGAACGAGCAAAGTAGTTATAAAGTATATTAACATTATCTCAGATTATGTTATTGGGCCTTATACTTTAGTGAAGTTCATTCCGATAATTTACTCTTTTCCATTAAGAACTTGACTGTCTTCCGTATTATGTATCTTCTGAAGATTATGGTAAAATGGTCCGCTGGAATCCATACAATTGGAGGATTTCCACAGGACTCTCTAAATTCAAGGACCGCCTCTCTTGGTATTATTGGGTCAAATCTACCATTTATAAAGAGCATATCCCTTTTGGATGCATAAGTGATAGGGTCAATCAAAAACCAGAAACACTTGGTTCTCGGGATTTCTCCGGTCCTTCTTTTTTCTTCAAGGAAATTTTTCTGATGTTCTAATAGAACCTCAAAGTGTTTGGTAGATATCCCAAAGGACTGGACAAATCTCCTGACAAATCGTGTTGCAAGACCCTCCCATACTATTCTCGATATATCCCCTCCCCCCACGATTGAGACACCGATTTCATATCTCGAATCAAAACCCATAAGTGTATTGAGAATCAATGCACCGATACTGATACCAACACCACCAAGCCTGAATCCCTTCTCTTTAAAATGGTCGGCGACAACCGTAAGGTCTATAACCGCCTGCCTGTAGGCATTGAATGTTCTAAAGGGGTCGAGGGTAAAGAAGAGACTCCCACTTCTCTTACCCGCGGGTGTTCTCTCCCTGTGGTATGGAAGAGAAAAAAGACAAGCATTTATTCCGGATTCTGCCAATCTTCTGCATATTTCTGACATAAATCCAGCCCTATTTGACCTCCATCCATGAAGAGTAACAACCAAAAAATCTATCTTTCTTTTCTGAGGAATAAAATGGAGAAGATGAGCAGTATTATTTTCTGGGTAATCTGTAGAAAATGGGCTTTTGAAAGAGAGATGTGAGAGTGTATAAAATTTGTATTTTTTTATGAATTCTTCCTCAAAAGGTGCGGGCTTCTTCTCGTAAAAAAATGTCTCCTTCGGGTCTATATTGGGGATATTGGGAATGATCACTTTATCAAGGAGCCTTGAAAGACCATAAGACCTGTACTTCCCTAAATCCTCCCTCAAAATCCTGGAGGAGAATTTCTCGTGCCTTATTTCTGGAGTAATCGTTCTTTTCATTGAACTGTTCATACTAACGACACCTCCAGACCCCGTCAAAAGCGGTGTCAATTTGTAATAAACTCGTTAGCAAAGATCAGTCACCCTTCAGGGTGATGGATAAAAGCAAGATTGTGATTTTTAAGGACTCAGGAAGAACTGAGCCCAAGATACGATGGGGTCAAGTTTTTAATTTTAGACGTTGTCCCAAAGTTACGTGATGATTAAAATTAGTTAAATTGATCCTTGACAAAAAATCGGATTCCCCCTATAATATAGTATTAAAAACATAACGGTAATACTAAACAAAAAAGGAGGAATCCGATGGACAAAGTTGAGATATGTCTTACACTACATTTTATTATACCACAAAATGGGCTAAATGTCAATAGTTTATTATATGGAGTGAGGAAAAATATGCCCAAAATCTTTTTTGCCATACTAAAGGCCCTCTTTAATGCTCTTGAGGAGCAGACTATAAAGTATCTAAGAACTACCGCTCCGTCTCGGTTTATAAA
>DAOUSS010000218.1 GCA_030627085.1 Candidatus Stahliibacteriota bacterium
ATTCCAATCACGAAATTTTGAGGTATTACAAAAAAATCAATTATCAGTTTTTTTGCGTTATCTGTTTTCTACGTTATCCAAAACGGATCGAGGGTGTAATCGGATATTTCTCGTTGAAGCGGGCATTTGTGGAGCTAGTTACAACTTTCGCTTTTTAATAAGTGCTTAATCTGAAATTTTTCAATTTTTATATTGACAAAATTAAATTTTTGATGTATAATAAATATAATACCAGATTATGCGTTAAGAAACCATTAAATTACACGAGATACAAACCATTAAGTTACTAAGTTATTTTCCAGCGTGTTCTTTTCTACCTGTCGCCTGCCTGCCATCAGGCAGGGTAGACAGGAACTACTTAATTACCCAATAACCTAATTACTATCAGAGCATTTTTCTATTAAACCAGATGGAAAGCAAAGAAGCGCGACACCATTCCTATACACAATCGGGATTATAGATATGCAGAAATGGACTATAATAATAGGAGGGAAGACCTTTATTGTTTCAAAATGGCAGATATGCACCCTGCTTCTGCCATTTATTTTTATTTTCGGACTCTCGCTGTGGTCTTACGGAACTGCTATACATTCTGTGATAATCAAGATCAATAACTCGTTCTTAAGTAACCAGAGGGATACCTATATGGAAAAGATTACAAAAATTGACTGCATGACACAGAGTCTTGAAAGGATACACTCAAGAATAGTTTTTCGGGATGAAATTTTGAGGAGTGTTTTAAGCATTCCTTCAAAGGAGGAAGCAAGAATGCTCGGAACGGGTGGTAGATACCCGCGCGAGGATGTAACCTGTGTACTGAATAATAAGGTGATCACGCTGGATAAAAAACTGGAAAGGATGGAAAGAGAACAGAGGATAGAAGCAGAAAGCCTCTCTGACCTCGAACTTAATCTGGCAAGATCAAGGAAACAACTTGAACATACACCGTCTATTATGCCCACATGGGGAAGAATAACATCTGGTTTTGGATGGAGAAGAGACCCATTTACAGGAAGAAGAAGTTTCCATAATGGTATAGACATAGCAAATAAAAAGGGAACACCTGTAGTGGCAACTGCATCAGGTGAGGCAATTTATGTGGGTAGGATGGGACACCTTGGGACCTGTGTAAAGATAAAGCACGGTTATGGCTATATATCACTCTATGGACATCTTGAAACCGCCGCTGTTAAGACCGGTGATAATGTAGAGAGGGGAAATATAATAGGGTATCTCGGTAATTCGGGGAGGTCAACAGGTTCGCATCTTCACTACACAATAATGAAATATGGAAGGGATGTAAATCCTTTAAATTACATATTGTTGGGCAATGTAATATATTGATACAAAGTGTAATTTTCAGATGATAGAATGCAAAGTCACATACCAAAATCCAACATTTCTTCTCCATTAGGAATACTGCTCGCCGTAGTATCAGGATTATTACTGTTTTCGTCTTTTGTTTATCTCCCATATCTCTCCTTTATATCTTTTATACCTCTGTTATTCCTTATAGAGAGGTCTTCCCCAAAAAGACTTTTCTTTTACGGACTCCTTGCCGGTTTTACCCTCTATATACCTCTGCTCTCGTTCATACTGGTGATGGAGGTACCAATCAGATTCTACCTGTACTTTGGCGTATTTCTCCTGTGGCTGTACCTCTCTTTCTATTACGGATTGTGGTGTAGTATTACGAAGATAATGTTAAAAAAAATTGGTAGTGCAGGCTGGATATTTTCCATTGCGCTCTTTGTCTCTTTTGAATTTCTGCGGTCGCTTACAAAAGAAATCGGATTCCCGTGGGCTACCATTGGATATACACTCGTACCGCAAAAATATCTCATCCAGACCGCAGATATCACCGGTATTGCAGGGCTCTCATTTCTTATTATCCTGACCAATATACTCTTATACAATTCCTTCAAAAGACCTGTTCTTGTCATTCCTCTCATCCTCACATTTTCAGGCGTTGTGGGCTATGGCAGATGGAGAATAGAATCATTTCATAAACTCCATCTTGCAACTCGAAATCTGGAATCCAGAATTACCGTTTTGGTAGTTCAACCGAATATCCTGCCCGACATAAAAAGGAAAGGAGAGATATATACAAGGGCAGAAGTGCTCAAGCGGGCTTCACAAACGGACTTACAACCCCATCTCATAATATGGCCGGAGTCCGCACTACCGGGTTATATGATTGAAGGAAGCGAACCTGAAAAAATAGCGAGACAAATTGTGGACTCGGTAGGAGTTCCTGTTTTGATGGGTGGTTCAAGAATCTCATTCAAAAACAGGAGGGTCAAGGCATATAACTCTGCTTTTTTTGTGGAGCCCCACAAGGGCGTTACAGAATTTTATGACAAAATACACCTTGTTCCTTTTGGAGAGAGATTACCCTTTGATGAGTTCTTGCCCGGACTTAAAAACCTTGAATTTGGACAGGGGAGATTCTCGCCGGGTGAAGAGAGAACGCTCTTTACGGTGAACGGCATGAGGTTCGGAGTTCTAATCTGTTTCGAGTCCATATTCCCGGGATATGTAAGAAAATTCGTAAAAGAAGGGGCAGATTTTATGGTCAATATAACCGATGATTCCTGGTTTGGAAGAACAGTGGGCCCGTACGAACACGCAAGAATGGCTACCTTAAGGGCTATAGAGACGAGAAGGACACTCGTAAGATGCGGCAATACAGGTATATCCTATATCGTAACTCCCGATGGAAATGTAAAACATAAAACAGGATTATTTGAGGAGGCGGTTATATCTGATGATATATATCCAATTCCTGTAGAAACATTCTATACAAAATACGGAGATGTATTCTCGTATATGATGCTGACTATTGCGATTCTGGGCATTGTGGGGATATGGTTTGGTCGGCGGTAGGCAGGGAAGAGGGAAGAGAGACGAGAGAGAAGGGATAGATGATTTCTCGCTTTTCGCTCTTCACGAAGTGGCCTCCGTGGTCAGATTTTTAATTTTAGGGAATGTCCCAAAGTGTTGTGATAGAAATAGAATGAATCCATTGATACAGGCTTTCGGTTCGGCTGAGCTCACCGAAGTCCAACTTTTTGTTCATTGGATTCCC
>DAOUSS010000271.1 GCA_030627085.1 Candidatus Stahliibacteriota bacterium
ACGCGCGTTGCAGAGTTCTATGAAAGGGCAGGAAGAGTTAGATGTCTCGGAGAGCCAGATAGAGAAGGATTTCTCACCGTTATAGGTTCCGTATCACCTCCTGGTGGTGACCTCGCTGACCCTGTTGTCCAATCGACGCTGAGGGTTGTAAAGGTATTCTGGGACCTCCAGGATAGACTTGCCAATGCAAGACATTTTCCTGCAATAGATTGGCTTTCGAGTTATTCCCTGTATATCGATTCTCTTAAGAAATGGGTAGAGGAGAACATAGAAAAAGGGTTTCAGTCAGATGTAAAGGATGCTATAGCAATTCTTGAACGAGAAGCAGAACTACAGGAGATTGTGAGACTTGTTGGAATTGAATCACTTTCCAGTGAAGAGAGGCTTCTCCTTGAGATTGCGAGGTCAATAAGGGAAGATTTTCTCCATCAGAACGCATTTCATGAAGTTGATACGTATACATCCACAAAAAAGCAACAGAAGATGCTCTCTAGTATACTTCATCTATACAAGAAGGGACACCTGCTTTTAAAGTCAGGAAAAACAATTGAAGATATTGTTAAACTTCCCATATGGGAGCGAATTGCAAGGATGAAATATATTGATGAGAAGAAAATAGAAGAGATAGACAAGATTAAAAAGGAGATAGATGGGCTGAGGTGATGGGGTGAAATTATCAGAAGAGAGAAAGGGGAAGAGAGAGGAGGGAAAATCGCTTTTCGCTCACCACTCTTCGCCGTTTCAGAAATGCTTAGAGTAATGGAGTAAATATCTTTACCGATTACCGATTACTGATTACCGATTACTGATTACCGATTACTGCTTGCCAATAATTGACGGGGGGATTTATGATTAAGGAATACAGAACCGTTGGAAATATATCAGGTCCTCTTATGCTTGTTGAAAAAGTAAAAGGAATAAAATATGCCGAGCTTTGTGAAATAGAGTTGGAAAATGGCGAGATAAGAAAAGGACAGGTTCTTGAGGTCGATAGAGACCGTGCATTGGTTCAGGTATTTGAGGGAACAAGAGGGATGGATGTTCCTGAAACAAAGGTAAGGTTTAGAGGAAAGGGCATTGAACTATCTCTCTCCCCGGAGATTCTTGGCAGGATATTCAGCGGTATGGGGGAACCTATCGACAATGCCCCGGAAATTCTACCAGAGAAAAAAGCAGATATAAATGGATTGCCATTAAATCCATATGCAAGGGACTATCCAAATGAATTTATCCAGACAGGCATCTCTGCAATTGATGGGCTGAATACACTTGTAAGAGGACAGAAACTTCCCATATTTTCAGGTTCAGGACTTCCACATAATGCACTGGCTGCCCAAATTGCCCGTCAGGCAAAGGTTCTTGGTAAAGAGGAGAAGTTTGCTGTTGTATTTGCTGCAATGGGAATTACATACGAAGAGGCAGAGTTTTTTATAAATGATTTCAAAAATACAGGTGCAATCTCAAAGGCATCTATGTTTATAAACCTTGCAGATGACCCGGTAATTGAAAGGATAGCTACCTCAAGGGTTGCACTCACGGCTGCAGAATATCTTGCATTTGGACTTGAGATGCACACCCTTGTTATCCTTACTGATATGACGAACTACTGCGAAGCACTGAGAGAGATATCCGCTGCAAGAAAAGAGATTCCAGGAAGAAGAGGTTATCCCGGTTATATGTACACCGATCTTGCATCAGTATACGAGAGAGCTGGCAGGTTAAAGAACAAAAAGGGTTCAATAACCCTCATCCCCATACTTACGATGCCAGAGGACGATAAAACCCATCCAATACCGGATCTGACAGGATATATAACAGAGGGGCAGATTCTTCTCTCCAGATCACTTTACAGGAAGAAGGTATCTCCACCAATTGATGTGATGCCGTCACTTTCAAGACTTAAAGATAAAGGAATTGGAAAGGATAAAACAAGAGAAGACCATGCCGACCTGTTCAATCAATTGATTGCCTGTTATTCAAGGGGAAAGGAAGCAGAGGAGCTCTCGATCGTACTTGGTGAGGCAGCGCTATCTGATATGGATAAGTTATATCTCAAGTTCTCAAATGAGTTTGAAAAGAGGTATATATCACAGGGAAATTATGAGGATAGGGATATAGAGACTACCTTCAATCTTGGATGGGAACTTCTATCAATGTTTCCAAAAGCAGAATTAAAGAGGATAAGAGACGAGTTTCTTGAAAAGTATTACGGCAAAGTTTAGAAACAGGGGAGGGACGCACCTGCCTACCGCCTGCCGGCAGGCAGGGTAGACAGGAATTAATACAGATGCACACAGATAAACGAAGAAAATAATTTTTTGAATAAATTCAGAAATCTCTTACAGTCTCTTTAGTTCCCTGTTGAAAAAAGAATAACAACAACGGATTGGAATTAAGGCGTAAGCCTTTTATATAAAACCCTTACGGGTGA
>DAOUSS010000077.1 GCA_030627085.1 Candidatus Stahliibacteriota bacterium
ACAGGGCTTGACTTCGGCGAGCATTTCGTCCCGAGGCTCAATACCGAGGGGCTCAGTCGAGTCGTCCCTGTCTGATCTGCCTTGAGACACAGTTTTGCAACTTATCTTCTTGAGTCAGGGACAGATTTGCGTTATATACAGGAATTATTAGGGCATAAGAGTTCAAAAACGACTGAGATATACACTCACGTCAGTAAAAAGTCTATAGGAAAAATAGTTAGTCCTTTAGATAATTTAGAAACGGGAGGGGGTGATGAGTAAAGATAAAAAAGAGCAGTTACAGGGATGTATATCCGAAGTTTACTTCGGATATAACGCCATATTGGAGGTATATCCGCAATTAACTGCGGATATAAACAAGTTATCTGACATTTTGGGTCGCAATTCTTGGTAATTGTAAAAGGAGGAATTATGAAGATACTTCGACTGATTGGCTCTTTAGTTTTCGTGCTTGGGCTCTTCACTGCAATATTTGTCGGGATACCTTGGCACGTGATCTTTGCCGAGGATCCAGCTGTACCTTGGTGGCTTAGGATAGCAGTTTTCTGCATTCTAGGTGGTATTCTGCTAGTTCTGCTAACGGTGGCCATCGAACAGCGGAAAGGCAAGGCCCCAGGGGAGAAACTTCCTCCCTCTGAGTCCCTGCCTCGGATGTTGCTCCTGAATTCTGCAGAAGTCCCTGGCCGCGAGATCACCAAGATTCTGGGTTTGGTTAAAGGACACACTATTTTTGCCATCTGGCTTGGAAAGGATCTTTCTGCCTTGGTGCGACTGGTTCTTGGTGGTGAGCTGATTGAGTACACTGAGATGATGGGACGGGCTCGCAAGGTAGCTACTGATCGGATGATCGCCCAGGCTGAGGAGCTGGGGGCTGACGCGATCATCAACATCCGCTATATGACCACTAGCGTCATTGGCAGTGCCGCTGAACTTTTGGCATATGGCACAGCCATCAAGCTCAGCAGTACGGTCACCTGACGAACGGGCATCCAAGCGGAATCAAGCTTGCAGAGAACAGTCAGACACTCATTACTGAGAAACATTGGTGTCAGTTCTTTATAACTCATTAAAATGCTGAAGGTTGCAAGAAACATTTCATAATTAAACAGAGGGGTGTTGGAAAAGGTATTTATTATGTCCTAAAATGATACGGTGCAAATGTGGTGCAAACTAAAATGACAGAATGGTTTTGAATGATCTAACAGATTTAGTTAATAAAGGAATTTTAACAAAGAAAGGAAAGACAGTCGGGTTTTGGTTCGAACAAATGTTACTTTCAGGATTGTTCTTGATATTGGGCATCATACTATGACGAAGTAGCGGAACTCCTCTCAAGGTATGAGGCTAAGAAGGTGAGTGTTTAAGCAAATCTGAACAGGCTGTGTAATGATTTGTTTCTCGCAGGCATAAAGCCTGCGCCTACCATCGCCCAAGACATTATATATCGATACTTGCTGTGGTAGCCACCCCGCCTGTGGCGGGGCGCTTTTGAAGACTTTTCGCACAGCCTGTAAAGGTTGCGACTACCAAAAGTCGCGACTGCCGGCAAATCAAAAGGTTTATGGTACAACCCTCATACCACGACCACCGGCCCGTGGAGAGTTGTCAAAAACCTGGATTACATTAAATATCATAACTATAGATTTACGAGGCGATTCTCCGTGAAAGTAGTCGTGTATCATATTTACATATCTACATATATCTTTTTCCTCCTCATCAGCAGTCTCATCCTCTGGATGTACCAGACGACATATTGCCCTCACCTCGTAGCTGGGAATGTCCAAAAAGACCACCGCAACAGCAGGATTTGCCATAATATTTAAGAATGTATGAGTCTGAAAGTCTTTTGTGCTGTAAAGTTCAAGAGATGAGAGCTTTGTGCGGTCAAACATATCTTCATCCTCATAAAATCCCTTTAGTATGTCAATCTTTTCAGGTATAGGGGCATTCCAGGTTTCCTCAAGTGTCTTTATTATATTGTTGATTTTCTCCTTCTTTGGCACAAGTCCAGTGCCCTTTACTGCATTATTTATGGAAAACTCGGTATCCTTTCTCATTCCCCCATAAGAGGCAACCATACCAGAATGGGGTCCGGCAAAACCGGGCATCTTACCTTTCTTTATGCCTTCAAGGTCTTTCAATCTTGATGACAGATTCCACTCCATAAACCCATCAGGCAGTTCTCTTATCTTGAACTCCTGCCACTTGCTGTCAACCTTTGCCCTTATTATGCCATCTCCATATTTTGATATATCAATATTTGGTTGTATAAACATATTCCCCTTCCAGTAATTTATTCCTTCCTTTTCCACACAACGGCCACTTTCTGAACACGAGAAAAGTGTAAGTGACAGAAACAATATAGCCAACCACATACCTATATATCCTTTCATTATACCCCCCTCATAAATATTCAAAATTACATGGTTCAAAGTAAAAATTCTAAATAACAATACCTAAATCCCAATTTTCCAAATTCTTCCAAACAGGCCAGAATCGTTTGGAATTTACAATTTGTAATTTGTTTAGAGTTTCGGATTTAGAATTTTTAAGAGAGGGAAATCACATTTTTATGAGTTCCCCTCTCGTTAGACTTCACTTTATCTCAGCACAAGCATCCTTCTACTCTGTTCTCCGTAATCTGTTGAAAGACGCAGGAAATAAAATCCACTTGTAAGATCTGTCCTTCCCCAGACCGCAGAGTAGGTACCTGCACCCCTCACACCACTGTAGAGGATAGCGACCTCCTGCCCCTGTATATTATAGACCTTTAGAGTTATATCTGTTTTTTTAGGCAGTGAATAATCTATACTTACATTCCCCATAGCCGGTATGGGAGAGACATTGAGAACGATGTCGTTTGAACTGTATATATTCTCTTCTACCCCTACCTCCTCGGATACCACTATATCATCACAAAGTATGGAGTCTGTCCCAGCCATTTTGAAAACATAGACACCAAAAAATCCCTGTGCTGTGCCTGCGTACGTAAAGGGGCAGTTAGCAAGCTCATTATCGTCAAAATACGCCCATATCTGATTGCCAACAATAATCAGTTTGAGTTTGTGCCATCCACTTTCTGTTGGTACACCCCCAGGAATTTCCCCGCCTTCCCACTGACGAATCAACCTGGGTGTGGCACTTTCATTATAGGATAGTCTTATCCTTTGTGTGTCGTCGAAATCGCACATAAGTAGAAAGTAACAATTTGTAGTGGTATCCCAGCGAGCAACTATACCCTGATAAGGTCCTCCAGAAGCACTAACTGTTGTGTATATATATGCCTCAACCGAGTAGTCCTTTATGGTGGCATTGCCAGCAAGTGCGGTCGCCACCACGGTTCCAGCATTTGATAGTTTGCCTACCCATCCGTCACCACTCGGATTACCCGTAACGGATACAACCGTCATAGTATCTGGTGGATCTGCTACACCCCAACCATCGAACCAGTTCAGTGTTAGGTTACCATCGGTGAAATGCTCCTCGAACAACTGAGCGGTGCTTAAGGAAAAACATAGCACCAGCGAAAGCAAAATACCAAGTACTTTATACATACAAACCTCCTTTCTTTATACCACCAACCTTTCAAAAAACTCGTAATCCTTTACTATCTACCTGTCTACCTACAGGTAGATAGAGTTCCAAGCAACTCGCCTTTTAATTTTACGTAGCCCACTGCTTTAGCAGTGGGGAAATGGGAATAAAAAAAACAATCACCCAATTCTTAGTCCCTTTTAAGGGGCTTTATTAAACAGTCTTAAGGCATTCAAGGAGTTTGGACAACCTCCTCTTATGATGAAGCTTCTCTTGACGGTCAATGTAATGACTAACTGACTCAACCTCCTCTTTCCGCAAGCTAATAACCCCATATCCATCCTGCCATTTTAACTTAAAGCGTGGCTTTATCTCACGATTAACCCGAAACGTTGAGGCTCCCTTTACCTGTCCAATAAATTCTGAGACCTTAATAGTAGGTGGAAGCCTTACAAGGAGGTGCACATGGTCAGGTATAGCGTTGCACCTAATTAAAATTCCTTCCTTTTTGTGTACTTCTTCCTGTAGAATCTTCAGAAAGTTAGGTCTCCAGTTCCTGTTAATAAGAGGCTCACGACTATGAGTTCCCCAGACAAAATGATAATAGAGTTGGTGGAAAATATGTGACATGGTACTTTTCAACCCCTCCACCCTGTGGAGTAAGTTTCGCCACTCCACAGGGTAAAGGGGGTATATTGAATAAAATTGTTTATTTCTTTTTCTACCCACCGCTAAAGCGGTGGGCTAATTAAAAACCATCTTTCAATTCCCAACCCTTAGTTTTTATAGTCCAACTTTACCACTTCATTTCTAAATCAAATCTGTGAACACCTCCAAGGCGCCCAAAGTCTGTGAGGGCATAACCTACCTCAAATTTTCCACCGCCCATACATATACTCCCACCAAGAGACAATCCCTCCTCATCACTTGAAAATCTATATCCACTTCTTAAAGAAAATCCCATAAACTCGTATTCCAGCCCGGAACTCACCCACTCTCTGTTATCATTTGAATGGTTTGCATCAACAAGGAGAGTTATCCTATGTATGTCGCTTTTGACAATCTGGGATTTCTCGCCAATTATATCAAGTGCTGTACCCACCCTAAAGTGCAGTGGAAGATTCCATGAGGATGTCTCAAGAACAGCGGATACATCCGGATTACCGCTGATATCAGGTGCAATATCACCCGTAGTCAGAAGGTCCCTTCCTTCGAGTCTCATTCCGCCTCCGAAATTGGACATACACATTCCCACGCGCATTCCCAATATATCAGTTTCAAGTTGACTGCCTATATCAAAGGCAAATGTAGACGATGTCTCGTTCCATGCCCTCTCCTGTATATATTTAAGTGTCAGGCCCGTACAGAAACGGTCAGTGAGACGTCTTGCATAGGAGAGACCTACTGAAGCACAGCCATAACTAAAAGTTATACCTGTACCATCAGGTTCTCTTGGTGTAGTAATCTCCATCTCACCTGAGTTCAAGAATATAGCTCCGAAGCCAACACTACCCTGTGCAAATGGCATAACAAATCCAACAAATTCGTGAGAGATACCGGCAAACAACATTGTGTGACTCCCCATAAGAGCAGTAGATTGCACATCAACTATACCCGCTGGATTCCAGTAGAGGGAGGAAACATCGTTAGCCAGGGCAACAAAACTGCCAGCCATCGCCGTAGCTCGAGTTCCAACCCCTATCTTCAAAAACTGGGCAGCAGACGAGCCCGTTTTATCAAATCCGTAGGAGGAAACGGAAATAAAGAACATTATGGCGATTATTAATCTTCTCATAAATAAAACCTTAAACACGAATTCCATTCACCCCGTTAGATAGCATCCCATTAGATAGCGAGCATCTCACGGGACAAGAGCATCTAACGGGGCAGGTACACAAATAGCACAAATTTTTAATTCACAACTTTTTATATTCCAATTCAAAGCATATCAGGATACCAATAGATCAGTAGACAGAGTATCAGATTATCGGTATATCGGGAACTGATATCCTGGTCTGCTGGTGTCCTTCCTACTAATATTCTGATCTTCTGATATACTTGGCTCTATTCGCTTAGATTGGGCTAATTTGTGTCATTCGTGTTATAAATCTTCGGTTTACTTTATTACCACGAATTTGCCTATATGTTTTTGCCCATTTGGTGTTTCCACAATATAAACATAAAGACCATAAGAGACCTCTATCCCACTCTCGTTTCGCATATTCCAGAACTCGTATCCCTCCTGCTTGCTTTTGTGATGCATAGTGGCAACATGATCACCACTCACAGTATATATGTTTATATCACACTCTTCCGGCAGGTTTGTAAACTGCAATTTTTTTCCATACCATACCTTCTCCCATTCAGCAGAAACTATATAGGGATTGGGGACAACCCTGATACCATCAAGGCTTACATCTTCAATTTCAGTTTTCTTTGTATTAAACCTGTATTTTATCCTGCTTGAAAATGGCTTGAATGTGGTCAAAGTATACTCATCCCCATCAGAAGGTGGAATGGCATCCTCCGGTCCGTTTTGAGTCCTGATATGCACAGCAGAGAAGTCCACTGTATCTATGTCATCTATGTAATAGTAATATAATCCCAATTCGTCGGGGAAATAATCGCCATAGGGTACATTTGGATTCCATCCTGCCCCACCCGGTATAAGGTCCCACCCTGCTGGACCAAAATAGAGGGAATCATCTGGAGCAAATGGATTCTCATAACGGAAATCTATTAGATCTATCTCACTGACGGGCAGCGGATTGAGGGTGTCTGTAACTACCTCTGCATATATTGGGAGTAAGAGACTATCACCATAGTACCCGTAAAAGCTGTATATATACGCCCAGGTGCCGGGTCCATCTGTATCTATTGTGATTCTAAAATCGTCTGTTCCATGAACATAACAGGGGTCAACTCTTGGGCCAGACTCTCTATCCTCTATAAACCAGTCAAAGGTAGATGTATCTCCAGAAACCTTGGTCCAACCAATGCTCTTGAATCCAGCTCCCACATCTACTAGTGTTAATCTGAATCCATCCACAACAGGTATATTATCGAAAGAACTGTCTGAAGGAGGACGATTACAAAACAGGGTACAGGGAGGAGAAGCAAATACATCCACGAGATTGAATGTAGTTATATATGTGGTATCGTACAGAACACTATCATTAAATGTAATCTCGTATGTATGGCCTGTAATTGCCATAGGATTAATCACATTAACGACGACAAGACCATCACACGCACCGGAAACAGGATGCAGTGTGTCGCCTTCTACTACTATTCCGGGATTTAAACCAAGGGGAGGCACCCCAGGTATAACACAAACAACATTTGGAGAACCGGGTCTACCTTTGGGAGATTCATAAGATTGCTCTAAA
>DAOUSS010000094.1 GCA_030627085.1 Candidatus Stahliibacteriota bacterium
ACAAGTTTAGAACTAAGAACTTTTACACTCATCATATAATCTAACAATTTTCATCACAACACTTCGGGACAACGTCTAATTTTACTATATGGGGGGCTTATGTATTACGAATTCACAGTATCTACAAAATCATACGAAGAACTCATAGATATCACTCATAATGTAGAGGGTGTCATACAGAGAAGTGCTGTAAAAGATGGTGTGTGTATCGTTTATATTCCGCATGCGACCGCCGGGATAATATTAAACGAGAGTGCAGATCCGAACATTAAAAGGGATTTTCTCTCTGCACTTGATAGAGTAATACCAAAACATGCTGGTTATTTACATGACAGGATTGATAACAATGCGCATGCCCATATAAAATCAGCGATTGTGGGTTCATCCGTAACCATACCTGTAAGCAACGGGCATCTGGGACTTGGCACCTGGCAGGCAATAATGCTCTGCGAATTTGATGGACCAAGGGCAAGAAGAAGAGTAGTGATCAAAATAATTGCCGGTGATTAAACAAGGCGGTTACAACTGCGGTAATGTAAGATTGAGGATGGTGTTATAACAGGCGGAGCCAGTCCCCGAGAAGAAAATAGAACCTGCCAATCAACAGGGAGATTCTCGCCATAACTGTATAACCAAATGATGCGCCAAATGCAACCATCAAGAACATCCTTCCAATTCTCGCCATCACACCAACTGCTTTCTTATGCTCCGTTGAGAAAAAGAAGTAAAAAAGGCCGGTTATTACGCCTATAACCAGAATTATGTTGTTGATATTCTGGAGAGGAACTATTGTTGCCCTTGCCTGTTCAAGGGCATTTGTCTGGAGGAATGTAACAAGATAGTATCCTGATGTCATCCCAACAATAAATGCGAGAGGCCATCTTGAGATCCAGCCGATTTTAGGAAACAGACGAAGTAACATCATTATCCCGAGAATGAACGGGATGAGTAATATAAGTTCATGCTCTATAAAAAGGGGTCTGCCAAGGTTCGGAAGCAAAACATTATACCACGAGTACATTGCCCAGTATCCAGCAGATACCCCCACAAAAAGATGTTCGGCAAATTTATAAAAAGGGTTATCCTTGTAGAGGAACGAAAATATACAGAGGGTCAGAAAAGCCGCCACCCATATACCTATTGTCTGTATCATACAATCACATTAAAAATCAGAAATACAGCCACAGATTGCATGGATATTTTTAGCCACTGATTACACAGATTGCACAGATAGTATTAAATCCATATGGAAAAGATTAAATAAATTAAATCAGTGTAATCCGTGTCAATCAGTGACATCTGTGGCTTAAGTCGATTAGTGAAGTCCGTGGCTCATTTTGGCTTCTCATCCGGAACTGCTTCTCTTTTTGAGAAGGAATATCACATTCCCGAATATTATAGAAAATACTATTACTGCATGGGCGAGAGACTGCGCATCCATTCCAGCAGTAGCGAGACCGGGCAGCTTAACGAGTTGCTCATATTCTGCTGCGCCCTTCATACCCCCAACCAGACCCACAAGTTGACCTGCTTGAAGGTATGGATAAAAGGCGGGTGCTTGTACTGCCGTGCTTCCACAACCAACTTTCTTGCCGTATCTTGCCTGTGCAATCATCACCCAGTGTCTTACTCCCGGATCGCCCGCTGAAAATGTTACTACGAGTTTGAATGGCTCTAAATTATCTATACCATTAAGAAGCGGCAACTCATCGATATTCCTCTCTGCATAATCTTGAGGAAAAATGCTCCTTAGGTCTGTTGAAATACCCGAAATCACAACAATTCCCCCTGTCTTGTAACCAAGATTTACGAAATCCACCCCATACTCCTTTCCGTATTCTTGCGCAGCTTTTTCAAGATTTGCCTGTCCCAGCAAAACCCCCTGTGGCCACAAACCGAGACTCGCTATCTTTAAATCCTTTCTGAAACAGTGTCTTATAACCGCGAGTGCCATAGGATCGAGTTCTGCCATACTTGCCGGGTCATAATCAAAGGATAAAAAAATATAAGACCCCGGAGGTATGGACTCTATCTCTCTGTACAATTTCTTTGCGGGCTCACTTATCTGTATGGCAAGTCCCATAGGAAAGAGTATCGCAACAATCACAATTGTCGCAAGTACAGCAAATATAATCCGTCTGTCTATATTGAGTAATCTATCAAGCATAGTAGAGAAAGAATTTCAAAATCCAAATTTCCAATTACCAATAAAATTCCAAATACCAAATTCCAAAAGCCTAATCATAGTCCAGAGGTTATTACTCTTTTTTCTATTCTTTATATTTGACATTCGTCATTTGACATTTTGTTAGAAATTGGATATTGGAAATTTGACATTTTTACCCCTTCTTTCGCGATTTATTCACTATGGACGAAAATATCAAGGTTAACTCATTAGCTTCTTTCCAGTATTCTCGGGCTTCGTCCTTTAGTTCCGGTACCGCCTTCACTATCATTCTAATCCAGTGTTTGCTCTCCTTTGACTCTTTCTTGCAAATGCCTATCTTGTGCTCAAAATCTTTCTTGGACTCTGCACAGTCCGCTTCACAGTAATTTGCTCCTACACTTGTTCCCGCCTTAACCAACTGGGTTATCAGAGGAATGGTTATTGGTGTCTTTGGAACCTTCTTTGCAAATTCAATAATGGCTTCACCAAACCTCGCTGTCCTCTCCTCCAGATCATATTTTTGATATTTGTCATTTGACATTTTGTTAGAAATTGGATATTGGAAATTTGACATTTTATCACTCTCCACCAAGATATGTTCTCTCTATACCAAGTATAACACGCAAGGAATACGAAACGGTTCCGAGTGCTATCCCGATCATTATTGCACGCTGTCCGGCCGTATTTGGATAAGTCATAATCCAGTCAGCAATAAGAGGAAGTTTATTCCACAGGATATTCCCGATAGGGACCCTTCCAAGCATCACGATTATAGCAGCAACAAGAAGAAGCGTAGCATCTATGTTCCTTGCACGGAATGCCCTGAAAGAGGCAGACGCAATGAAAAACGCAAGGAGAGCAAACATAGTTGCTCCCATTGGTTGCTGTATATTCACGAATATGTAATTAAACGGAGTTCCTGTACCAATCCCCCATTTAGCTCCAGTGAAAATGGTGGCAACGAGACCGCCTAGAAGTACTACGGAGTATCCCCATCCTTTATTCCTCCTTCTCAATTTATTCGCATGAAGCCTGACCAGATTCATGAGTCCAAGGAGTAGTGCGAATACAGCAATTATAAGGAACCACCGGTTGAAAGTATCAAAAAGTCCCGCAAAAGGCTGTCTGGGGATGAAATATTGAACAACCATTACGATACCCACAATGAACGTAATTATCAGAGGAATTTGTCGTTTCATAGAATTTACTGGACCATAAGGATGTCCTTTATTATTGTGAAACCAAATGTTGCAAGAACGGTTCCTACTACTATTAACGCAAGAAACATCGCTTTACCCCAGTCCTGCCCTTTCAGACTGCCAAGCTGAAGGGGGTCTTTTGAAAGGTAAGCAGAAGCTGCAAAAAACTCCTCACCTATGAGGGTATAATCACAGGCTGTGACGAAGAACGGCAACTGCGATGGCATAGCCGTTCCAGCTATCTGAATAGCTCCCACAGAATGTCCGGTTTCCGCAAGTATAAGAGATTCTGCGTAGAAACTTCCCATCAAAAATATCGCACCGGGTTTCTCTCTCATCATTATACCATCACATCCAGCAGCAAAACCAAACTGGTCATCAGTAAGGTAAAATATGTTATTCGGGTTAAATATATCGGGTCTGCCGGCGTCGTAATATGCCTCTTTAACAGTCTCCTGGGCTGCAGTCATCACAAGCGACCTCGAGGTTGGCATCAAAATCTGGGACTCGTATTCTGCAGCCTTTTTAGCAACCCGCCGCAGTATCGTTATGCCGGCTATAGTCTGGAGATCGTCTATATCCATAATACCGGCAATGAACATAACCGGCCTTCCGAGCTCGGTTGCCCTTCCCACTGCCTCATCAACCGCTTCGAGCCCGGCTATTTGCCTTATATACAGTCCCTTGCCTCCTTTTGCCTGCCTTATAAAAAATAAAATAAGCCCGCATACCACAAGAACCACAATAAGCATTGTGGTTCTTCCTTTGTGAAACCACTGCGGACTTGATATAACCGAGGCAGGTTCTGATGCAACCACACCTTCCTCTGTGGTCAAAACAACCTGGTAATAGTATTTCACACCATCCTCTACCGAGTTATCTATCCAATAGGTATCGGATGGAGACACAGCAACCATCCTTTCAAACTCTTTTCCCTCTTCCCTCCGCATAATTTCGCCAGAGATAAAGGGAAAGGGGTAAGAGAACTTAAGGGTAACACTACCTCCTGCATCATTTGGTGTATCTAAGGCAGATATAGATAGACTGCTTATTATGAATAATATGAGCATACAGATTACGAGTTATCTTTCTCTTCACTATCCACGGACTCTTTTTCCTCAACAGCAGGCTCATATTCGGTCTGAGAAAATACAAGCCTTCGCTTCTCTTCATTAATCTCAATCAATCTCACAGTAATCTTATCTCCTATAGTGTATTCACGCTGGAGTTCCTTTGGCGGATCCTGCATCTGCGAATATGGGATAAATCCATCTACTCCTACATCTACAACAAGCCCCTTATCAAGTACTCTGGTTATCGTAGCATTCGGAATTATATCGCCTATCGCATGCTCCTCTACGAACTTTTTCAACGGATCTTCGCTCATCTGTTTCAAACCGACAGACAACCGATGTGCCTCCTGATCTATTGAGAGTATCTTGCACTCTATCTCTTGCCCTGTTTTGAGTTCATCTGATGGATGGGAAATTCTTTTTGTCCACGATATGTCTTTTATGTGCAGAAGCCCTTCTATCCCGTCTTTCAGTTCGATAAATGCTCCGTAGTTTGTGAACTTACGCACTATTCCTTTGACAACAGACCCAACTGGGTGTCTCTCCACTGCTCCCTCCCAGGGATTTTCCATCAGTGCTCTGATAGATAGAGACATTCTCTGTTGTTCCTTGTCTATATTAAGGATCTTTACCTCCACCGTATCCCCCAGAGAGAGAAAATCGGCAGGTCTACGCACCTTTTGGGTCCAGGTAAACTCTGATATATGCACAAGCCCTTCAATTCCTGGTTTCAATTCAACAAACGCACCATATTGCGTTATTGATACTACCTTTCCTTTTGTAACTGCCCCAACCTCGAATTTTTTATCTATATCCTCCCATGGATGCGATGTAAGCTGTTTCATACCGAGTGCTATTCTCTGCTTCTCCTTGTCACATTCCAGAACAATAACCTTGACGGTATCACCTATATGCAGCACCTCAGAGGTATGTGAAAGCCTTCCCCATGTAATGTCACTTATATGCAGAAGCCCGTCCACGCCACCCAGATCTATAAATGCACCATAATCTGTAATATTCTTCACTTTGCCCTCAATAACAGCATCCTTTTCTATTTTTTCCAATGTCTCTTTCCGTTTCTTCTCCACATCCTCTTCAAGAATCGCCCTTCTTGAGATAACTATATTTTTCCTTCCCTCAGATAATTTTAATATCTTAAATCTATGGGTTGTTCCGAGGAAATCTTCTGCATTCACGGGTTGAAAATCTACCTGTGAACCGGGAAGAAAAGCACTTATACCACCAAGATCAACCTGAAATCCTCCTTTTACAGTCTTTATTATCTTACCCTCCACAGATTCTCCTGTCTCGTGGCATTCATATATAGTATTCCACACATGCATTATCTCTGCCTTCTCCTTGGACAGGATCACCATACCTTCATCATCCTCGATTTTTTCGAGCAATACATCAACCTCGTCACCCTGTCCGGGAACAGCACTCCTTTTAAACTCCGAGACAGGTATAATACCTTCTGATTTCAATCCAACATCTACAAGTATATCGCTATTCGTTACCTTTACTACTACACCTTTTATTATTTCTCCCTCCTTTATTTTCATTGATTCATCTATCATTTCGATGATGTTTTCTTCCATACCCTGCACCTCCCTTTATAAAAAGCTATTTGCCTTTCACAAAATTCGTAATCCCTTACAACCCTCGTTTATCGGTATAGATGCTCGTAACGAGGCTCGATTTTTTGATGCTCGATGCTCGCCTCCATAGGGAT
>DAOUSS010000056.1 GCA_030627085.1 Candidatus Stahliibacteriota bacterium
CTAATGACCCTGCTGGAAGAGTCACATATGGAACAAGCGCGGTTCTGAGGGACGCATAGTTAGCAGCGGTATCCTGGGAAGGATACTCACCCCTGTCAGTGATGTATAATCCCAGTCCCTCTGTTAAAAGGCGGATATCCGCTGTGCAAGCCCTCACTCTCGCCCTTTTCGCCGCTCCTATAAACCTCGGTACTGCTATGGCAGCGAGGACACCGATGATGACTACAACCACCATCAGCTCTATCAATGTAAATCCCTTCTGGTTTCTCATCTTTTCACCTCCATTCCTTATAAAATCAAAATGGGTCAATAGGTAATTAAGTCATTGGGTTATTGAGTCATTAGGTAATTGGATATTTTTTCCTTTTTCCTTTATCCTTTTTCCTTCTCCCTTCCTTCACCGCACCTGGGAGACTATTTCAAACATCGGCATATACATAGACATAAGAATTACAGCAACTATCCCTCCCATAAACACAATCATAACAGGCTCCATTATGGATGTGAGCGTGTCAATGGCTGTATCCACCTCCTCATTATAGAACGCTGATATCCTTTCAAGCATCTCAGGAATTTGACCACTCTCCTCACCGGTTGCAATCAGTTGTGTAACCAGCGGAGGGAAGACCCCGCTCTCCTTCAGGGGTCCAACGATACTCTCACCCGCCGATATCCTTTCTGCAGAAGATAAAACCACATTCTCCACAACCTTATTCCCTGATGTGCTGGCAGTTATACGGAGTGAATCCACTATAGGAACACCACTGGTAAGGAGTGAACTCATCGTGGTCGCAAATCTGGATATGGCTGTCTTTCTTATAATTATACCGAAAATGGGAAGGGACATTATGAGCCTATCAAGTGTAAATTTTGCCTTCTCGTTCTTCATAAGATATCTCATCCCGAAGGCAGACGCAATTAAGACGAGTATTATAAGCCATGTATAATTTCTTATGAAGGAAGAGAGACCAAGAGTAGCCTTGGTGAGAGTTGGAAGCTCTGCTCCCATACCAGCAAACATCTGTGCAAATGTAGGTATTATCATCACAAGCATAAATATCAAAATACCAACTGCAACAACGAATATGACAGCGGGATATGCCATTGCTCCCCTTATCCTTCTCTGGATTGCGTTTGACTTATCAAGCCAGTCAGCCACACTCTCCAGAGACTGTCCCAGAAATCCTCCCTCTTCTCCAGCTCTCGCCATTGCAACATAAAGGTTACTAAATATTTCATTTCTTTTATTAAATGCATCGCAAAGCGATAAACCTTCCTCAACATCGTCTGCTATCCCCTTTATCACCTCATAAAACCTCTTGTTTGTAGCCTGTTCTGACAATGCCCCTAAACATCTTACAACTGGCACACCTGCCCTTGTCATAACTCCAAACTGCCTTGTGAATGTAGCAATATCTTTTGATGAAACCCCGCCAAACATACCTCTCCTAGTTCATTCAACACCGAAGAACACCGAACCACACTGAATAAAAAGATATTTAACTAAAAACAATTCTCTTATTTCGGTGATACTCGGTGTCATTCAGTGTTTAATT
The DNA here is from genome assembly GCA_030627085.1 of Candidatus Stahliibacteriota bacterium. Taxonomy (GTDB): domain Bacteria; phylum Hydrothermota; class UBA3073; order UBA3073; family UBA3073; genus UBA3073. Next base: position 1,557 of record DAOUSS010000056.1, read on the forward strand.
TATCCAACACCGAAGAACACCGAAAAGAGATTTTTTTATTTATTTCTTACTTCAGTGATACTCGGTGTTATTCGGTGTTTAATTTCTTCATTTCTTATTTCGGTGGTATTCAGTGTTCTTCGGTGTTTAATTACTTTCCATCCAGCATCTTTGTCAGTTCCTCCGGGTTTAGCGTATGAGAAAGGGCTACAGAGCGCTTAACTCTTCCGCTTTTAACAAGTTTTGCGAGACTCATATTTAGGGTCTGCATACCATATTTTTGACCGGTCTGGATCACACTATATATTTCGTGTTCCCTGCTATCTCTTATCATTGCACGCACAGCAGACGTGGCAATAAGAACCTCAGTTGCAAGTACAAGACCTCCATCTGCACCCGGTAAAAGTGCCTGAGCAAATATTGCCTCTAAGTTGGTTGCGAGTTGTGTTCTTACCTGCCTCTGCTGGGTGGATGGGAACACATCTATTATCCGCTCAATAGAACTTACGGTTGAGTTTGTGTGAAGCGTCGAAAGAAGAAGATGCCCTGTCTCTGCCGCCGTGAGGGCAAAACTTATGGTTTCAATATCCCTCATCTCACCCACTAATATGACATCAGGGTCTTCCCTCAAACAGTACTTTAGAGCGTTCGCAAATGACTTTGTATCCTTTCCGACCTCTCTCTGGTGAACTATAGACCTTTTGTGCTGGAAGACATATTCTATTGGGTCCTCTATTGTTATTATGTGACATGCCCTCTCTTCATTTATTCTCTGAACCATAGACGCAAGGCTCGTTGATTTGCCTGAACCTGTGGCACCTGTAACGAGAACAAGACCTTTTGTTTTTCTAACAATACCCTTGCTTATATCCGGCAATCCCAACTCCTGGAATGTAGGTATCATCGAGGACAAGTATCTTATTGCACATGCTATGTTTCCCTGCTCAATGAATACATTTCCCCTGAACCTTGCCCTATTATCTCTTCCAAACGAAAAATCAAGTTCGTATTCGTGTTCAAACCTCTCTATCTGCTCTGGGGTAAGAAGAGAATAAACAAGTTCTCTTGCAAGTTCCGGTGTGATGACGGTGGAGTCTGAACATACCAGTCCCTGGTCGATGCGAAATTGGACGGGAACACCAACAGTTATGTGGAGATCCGTTGCCTTTCTCTTAATTATTTCATTCAGGAGTGATTCCATATCTATCATTATTGTTCCTTTGTTAACTGGACAACCTCATCAAGCGTTGTCAAGCCTACTTTCAGCTTTTCTATAGCTGCCTCTCTAAGTGTGAGTAACCCCTCTTTCTTCGCAGTATTCCTTATCATATCAAGGGGTTTCCTCTCTATAATCATCTTTCTTATTGTAGAGGATACAGATAACACCTCAAAGATACCTTCCCTTCCCTTATACCCCGTATTGTTGCAGCGTGGACAACCTTTTCCCTTATAGAATACTGTTTCATTAAAAACAGAGGGGTCCAGGCCTGCTTTTTTGAGGACATTTTCTGAAACCTTTGCCTCCTCTTTGCACTTTTCACAAATCTTTCTGACAAGCCTCTGCGCCATAACCAGTGTCAGGGATGACGCGATTAGATAGGGCTCAATTCCTATATCCTGAAGCCTGGTTATCGCTGAAGGAGCATCATTCGTGTGGAGTGTTGAGAGGACGAGGTGACCCGTGAGGGACGCCCTTATTGCAATATCAGCGGTCTCCTCATCCCTTACCTCTCCCACCATTATCACATCCGGGTCCTGACGCATAAAGGACCTCAGAGCATTTGCAAATGTAAGACCTATCTTTTCCCTGATGGAAATCTGATTTATCCCGGGAAAGTCAAACTCTACAGGGTCTTCAATTGTCATAATATTTATATCGGGACGGTTGATACGGGTGAGGGCGGAATACAGAGTGGTGGTCTTACCAGAACCTGTCGGTCCTGTTACAAGTAAAAGGCCATGTGGCATATTTATAGCTTCCTCAAAATTCTTCAGTGCCCTCTCGTCCATTCCGAGTTTCTCCATGTCAAGGGGAACGGCTGACTTATCAAGAATCCTCATCACAACCTTTTCCCCGTAAATTGTTGGGGTGGTTGATATCCTGAGGTCCACTGTACTGCCCTGATACTTCACCAGTATACGTCCGTCCTGTGGAATCCTGTGCTCAGCAAGGTCAAGATTTGCCATTACCTTAATCCTTGATGTTATTGCCCTCCGTAGTTTCCACGAGGGGGATGGTAGGTCATGCAGTTTACCGTCTATACGGATTCTCATCCTCAGGGACTTCTTATACGGCTCAATATGTATGTCACTTGCAAACTTGGCAATTCCCTCTCTTATAAGGCTGTTTACATATCGGACAACTGGTGGGTCCTCAGCCTGAGCGAGTAGTTCCGATGCAACAGCCTCTTCTTCTTCTGCCTCAACGAATTCCAGTTCCTTGCTTTTGATTATATCCTCCGTTACGGTGGCGAGACTCTCCACTTCACCATAGTGGCGAGCAATGGCTTCGTCAAGAATCTTCTTTGATGTGACGTATGGTTGAATCTCACAACCCGTTATAAATCTGAGGTCGGACAAAAGAGAGACATCAGATGGATCGGAAACTATCACATCAAGCACCCTACCCCTTTTTCTGATGGGTATGCATCTTCGGGTTCTCGCAAAATCTGCAAGAATAAGATTTAAGATACTGTCAGGCACTTCATAGTCAGATATATCTATATAGGGAGCACTGGCTTTATTTATTTTTACTTCATTTATTTTTACTTCGTCCATCATACCTCCAAAACTCTTCTCGTAATTCGTATCCGGGGAACTTAGTAAACGGACAACGGTCTACGAATCACGGATAACAGTTTTGTATTATTACAATATTATAACACCTTTCTTCTATTTTGTCAAGTTTTTAATCTCCTTCTTTAGTTTCCCTATAGCATTCAGAATTTCAGATATTTCAAAGGGCTTTTTTATAAAGCCCACAGCGCCTATTTCTAAAGCCCTCTCCCTCGCAGTCTCATCCGCACTTGCAAATATTATCTTCGTGGAACCGTTAATCTCCAGAATCTCAACCGCTGTCTCAACACCGTCCTTTTTTGGCATACGATGGTCCATAATGATTACATCTGGTTTCTTGTAAGACAGCACTAATGTACGATAAACCCGCATCGCTTCTTCACCATCGTATGCATCTGCTACTACCTCGTAACCGTTTAATTCAAAGATCTCCTTTAAGAGTTCGTGGAGTATAGGTTCATCATCTACAATAAATACAGTCATAATTCAATTTACGATTTTCGATTGACGATTTACTATTGCTTTTGATTTTCGATCGCCTTTTAACTTATGATTTTCAATTGTCAATCGTCAATTGCCTTCGGTAAAAGCACGATAAAATTACTACCCTTTTCTGTCTTTCCCTTCACCCTATCCTCAACCCATACCTTGCCTCCATAACTCTCAATAATAGCCCTTACAAGGGCAAGGCCAAGCCCCAAACCATATATAATTTTACCTTCCCACTGTGCCCTCAAAAAAAGCGTTTTCTTATTCTCATCTGGTATACCAGGTCCCCTATCCCTGAACTCTGCCCTCCAGAAGTCGTCATCCGAGGAAACCTTTACATCTACAATCACCTTTTCGTGCCTGTCAAACTTAACGGCATTATGTAATATGTTATAGAAAAGTTCGTATAACGATTCATCGGCACCCACAAACCATTTTCCCTTCTGCGGCTTGAAGTTGATCTCTATATCTCTCTGAGGAAAATCCTTCTTAAGGTGTGAGATCGCACTCTCCAGAACAGGCTCAATGTCCACCCTCTCAAGATGTGGCTTTTCCTTTGTGAGCATAACGAGTTTCTTTACATTGGAAATCAGCTTTGCACTCCTATGAATCTGATCCATCGCAAGTTCACTATATCTACGAGCCTGCTCCGACAGATCCTTACCCACCAGTATCAATTCCAGACTTGAAAGAGTGATCTGATTTACGTTAGTCAGGTCGTGGGACATCAAATCTAACAAAAATTCCGACCGATGCAGACTCTTCCTGATTGTTTCCTCCATCTGCTTTCGCTCAGTGATGTCGTGCAGTAAAGCGAGGCATGCTGGTTTACCCTCCCAGTCTGTTTCGGCCAGACGCATTTCAGCGATACCCGCCTCCCCGCCCTTACGGATGATGTCCACTTCGGAGCACGCACCTGCCATTACAGGAAAGCCAAACACACTACCCACGAGCTCCTTTGCCTTTCGGCCCAAGAGGGTTTCTGCAGCCGGGTTGACAAAATGTATCACACCCTTATGGTCCACAACGAGGATGCCATCAGTGCTTTTGGTTACAATGGCCTGGAAGCTTTCTTTACTTTTCTGCAATGCCTCCTCCGCCTGTCTGCGCTCGGTGATGTCGTGGAAAACAAAAATAACACCAGTCATATTTCCTTTTTCATCTTTGATAGGCGCGGTACTCTCGTCAACAGGTGTTTCTGTTCCGTCCTTGGCAATGAGGATATGATGTGCCCGACCAACAGCACCTTCTTGGATCACCTTCGTTACTGGATTCTCTGGCGGTTTACCTGTTTCCTCATTTATAATATTGAAGACATCTTTCAGGGGTTTCCCTATAGCATCTTCCCTTTTCCACCCGGTCAAGGACTGGGCAACAGGATTTATGAATCTCACATAACCCTTCGTGTCCGTAGCAATCACAGCATAGCCTATACTTTTGAGCGTTGAGGTAAGCCATCGCTCGATCTTTTTAAATTTCATTTCCATTCCTTAATCCCCTTTTTCATTATTGTTCACCACATTTTTGTCTTTGCGTTCTCTGTTACAAATTAACCACAAAAACACAAAACCATAAAGTTCACAAAGAAATAAATATAAAATCCTGGTGTTCTTAATATCTTGGTGATTACTCTTTTACTTTTATGCTTTCATAGAAGAAGATGTCTTCCCTTTAGTTTCATCTTCCATATTTGTGAAATAAGCCGGCAGATAGAGCTTGAAAATCGAGCCTTTCCCGGGCTCACTGTCAACATTTATCCACCCTTTGTGCTGTTTGATAATGCCGTAAACAGTAGATAGACCAAGTCCTATACCCCTTCCAGTCTTCTTGGTACTGAAAAAGGGTTCGAATATGCGCTGAATGGTTTCTTTATCCATGCCGACTCCCGTATCCGCAACCGACAAACAAACGAATTGGCCGGACCGCGCTTCGGGGAGAACCTTGCATTGCTCTTCGTTTAGGGTCACGTTCTCGGTCTTGATGGTGAGCTTCCCACCATTGGGCATGGCATCTCTGGCATTGAGTGTCAGATTCATAATCACTTGCTCAATATTTCCTTTGTCGGCCTGGACCGTCCAAAGGTCGGGCTCCAAATCAGTGTTGATAGTAATGTTCTCAACGATGAGGTTGCTGAGCATCTTGAGCAAGTCGTTAACCCTCCTGTTGATGTTGAGCGGGGCAAACTTCATTGGCTGCTTGCGGCTGAAAAGAAGCAACTGACGGGTGAGGCTAACCCCGCGCTCAGTAGTTTTATGTATTTGCTTCAGAAACCTATGCACAGGATCCGCTTCATCAACTCTCTTCATCGAGAGGTCGCTATACCCTTGAATAATAGTCAGCATGGTTTTGAAGTCGTGGGCAATCCCTCCAGCCAATGTTCCGACAACCTCCATCTTCTGTGCCTGGAAGAGCTGGGCTTGTATCCTTTCCTTCTCCTTTTCCGCCTTTTCGTGCTCATTGAGTTCCTTTTTCACCCGTTCCCCCAAGTCGCGTAGCCGCCCGACCATTGCGCCAATCAGTATAACGGCCACGTGTCCCAATACAGTTTGCGCCCAGAATGTCGCGTCCCAACCTGTATACCCGACCATATTCAGAAGCAAAATGTTTAGCGGGAAAGCCAGCAAGCCAGCGAGCAGTCCGGCCCACAGTCCCACGAGCCACGCCGTCACAGTCACTGGCACAACGGACAAAATGCACATCCCCGCCCCTTTAGTGAAATAGAGTGACTCGAACGCTACCACATACGCGGCCATCGTGCCCAGTACAAGTTCTAACCCCAGCCGGCGCTGCGTGGCCATAGTTTCACGTTTCATTCTGTCGAGTTTGCTCATATTTTCCGCCTCATTTTTAGCAGAGAAATCTTCATTTTAAATCTCTACGTTCTCTAATCCTTTGCTTGTCACCTTGCTTTCAAACTCTGCGTTCTCCTTATACTCCGTTCGCCATCAATCCCCCTTTAGGAAATCTTCAACTTCAGTTGAGACAGTATAATGAACCTTATTAAAAGGAAATGTCAAGTTTTTTCAAGAGGGTTCTGAAAAGGTGCTTGCACTTTTTAATATTAGACGTTGTTCCAAAGTATTGTAATGGAAGTTTTCTTATATCATTTGCCAACGAACATGACTACATATCAAGAGATCAAAATTATAGCCACAGCATTTGAGCTCGATAACAGCTCAAAAACTGTGCCTATGTCGTGATGAATAAAACGAGAAATAAAATCTCATCACAACACTTTGGAGCATTCCCTAGTATTATATAATAAAAATTTCAATTTGTCAAGAAAAAAATTTAACAGTGTTAGGTAAAAGATAAAATTACAGTTCGCAAAAGATAAAATTACAGTTCGTGAAGTTAAAAGGATAAAAAAGACTTGACAAGTAATGGTTAAGTGGA
>DAOUSS010000052.1 GCA_030627085.1 Candidatus Stahliibacteriota bacterium
ATCCCTACTTTTTGCACAGCTTGGAAAGGTTGCTCCTACCCTGACCTTACGCTGTAAGCAAGTGTGATGAAACTAAATGGATATATTGTGTAATATCTCTTCTGGTGTAATTATTGTGCCATCTGCCTTTCCAATAAACCTAACATCGCATTCCGATGCACGCTCAACCTCTCTCACAATCTGACCAAGATTCATCTCACAAACATATATCATATCCACCTTCTTTGATAATTTCTTTACTTCTTCATATGGAAACGGCCATAACGTAATTGGTCTTACAAATCCTATTCTTTCTCCCTTTTTTCTTATTTCGTTTACAACCCTCAAACTACTCCTCGAGGTTGAGCCATACGAAAATATACAGATTCTGGCATCATCCATAAACCTTACATCTAAATCCCTCACATCTGCTTCTTTTATCTTGGTTGCAAGCCTTTGCTGGAGTTTTTGAACCTTTTCTGGGTTTGATGTTGGGAATCCTGTTTCATCATGCGCAAGACCTGTTATGTGAAACCTGTAACCTCTGCCGTAAGGAGCGAGTGGTGGGACATCGTATCTTGAATCAAATGGAAGATATTCTTGTGGTGGGACATTTGGGAAACCCCTCTCTAATATTTCTATACTTGTATCTAATTCCACTTTCTCTCTCAGGTGTGCAAGAATCTCATCCGAAAGAAGGATGACTGGTGTTCTGTATTTTTCAGAGTAGTTAAATGCCCTGATTGTAAGAGAGTAGCATTCCCGGACAGAGAACGGTGTAAGAACTATTATTGGATGGTCACCATGTGTACCCCATCTTGATTGCATGGCGTCGCCCTGTGATGGGTAGGTGGGAAGACCTGTCGAAGGTCCCCCTCTCTGGACATCAACTATCACACAGGGAATCTCTCCCATAGCAGCAAATCCTATGTGTTCTTGCATCAGGGAGAGGCCAGGGCCTGATGTTGCTGTCATAGATTTTATACCTGTGAGGGAAGCACCAAGGCAGGCGCCAAGACTTGCAATTTCGTCTTCCATCTGGATGAATTTTCCTCCCAGGATCGGGAGTCGGAGGGACATAAGTTCTGCTATATCAGAGGATGGTGTAATAGGATAGCCACCAAAGAATCTGCATTTAGAGACAAGTGCTCCTTCTACAATTGCCTCATTACCTGAGAGAAGCAAAGGCATACTATTCCTCTTTTGGCTTTCTTCTCATCACCTTTTCCATATCTACCAGTTCCAACATACAGATATTGGCACCGTCTCCTTTTCTCTGGCCAAGACTGAGAATCCTTGTGTATCCGCCGTTCCTATTCTTATATACAGGGGCTATCTCATCCCACACTTTTTTAACAGTTTTTTTATCTCCTGTGAGAGAGTAGGCAAGTCTCCTGGAGTGGAGATCACCCTTCTTGGAGAGGGTGATGATCTTTTCGGCAAGAAGTCTCACCCTCTTCGCCTTTTCATTAGTCGTCTTTATAGAATGATGGGTAAAGAGAGATATCACAAGACTTTTTAGCATTGCATCCCGTTTCTGCTTTTCTCTTCCCAATTTTGCGATTTTGGAACGGTGTCTCATTTTCCCTCCAGTTTTGAGGGTTCCATACCGAACGAGAGACTGTAACTCTTCAGTATGGTTGATAGTTCCTGCAATGATTTCTTACCGAAGTTGGGAAATTTGAGCATTTCCTGCTCTGTCATCTGGACAAGGTCTCGCAGGGTCTCAATACCCGCTGTTTTCAAACAGTTGGCAGCCCTCACTGATAGTTCCAGTTCCGATATCTTTATATTGAGTGTCTTTTTGAGTCTCTTTTTGTCTTCAGGCTCTTCTCTTTCCCTCTCGATAGTAATTTCGCGGAGTTTCAAAAATGGCTCGATATGGTCTCGTAAAAGGGCAGCTGCTATTGTTACTGCATCCTCTGGTTTAATTCTTCCATCTGTCCAAATCTCAAGAATAAGCTTCTCGCGGTTCTTTACACCGACACTCTCAACCTTAAAATTTACTCTCTCAATGGGTGAGTAGAGCGCATCTATAAATATTGTTCCGATAGGTGCACGGTTATAACCTGGAAGTTCCTCTCTAGGTACATATCCTCTTCCTGTAGTCACACCGAGTATTACATTCAGGTTAACATCATCCTTCATCACTGTTGCTATAAGATGTTCAGGATTTAGTATCTCAAAAGTCCCGTCAGATTCTATATTTTTTGCATAAACAGGTCCCTTTCCCTTGATAGATAGTTCTATCTCCTTTTCGAACTTGTCAAACAATTTTATCTTTATGCCCTTGAAATTGAGTAGAATATGGGGAAGATCTTCCAGAACACCATCTATGGTCGAAAACTCATGTAAGATGCCATCTATTCTTACGAATGAGACCGTAGAACCTTGCATAGAGGAGAGTAATGTTCTCCTGAAAGCATTTCCCAGTGTAGTGCCAAAAGATCTCTCAATGGGAGATAACACAAACCTTGCGTATTTGTCATCAGCCTCGACTGTTTTTATCTTATCAGGTATTTGAAATGGTCTCAATTTCATTCCTACCTCCTATAGATGTAAATGTTGTGTATAGTATTAACCACAGAGGACAAAAATTTAAAAATTAAATATCAAAATGACAAACCAAAAATCCAAAAGGGCCACGCCTGCCTGCCGCAGGCAGGGATTTCACTGATAAAAAATATTTCAATCTGTGAAAATCTGTGTAATCTGTGGTTATGATTTTTGATTTATCTCTGCGACCTCTGTGGTTTTTTCCTGGTTTTTACAAATCTACTTAGAATAAAGTTCAACGATAAGTCTCTCCTCTATTTCCTCTGGGACATCATCTCTCCTGGGAAGACTTACAATCTCAATATTTAAAGATTCTTTGTCAAATGTGATCCACTTTGGAGGTGTAACCTTCATAAGTAAAGCATCTTCTATATTTGGAGGTACTTTGGTCTTTCTCAGAGTTATTACATCAGCCAATTTTACCGCATAAGAAGGTATATCTACCCTTCTATTGTTCACCATAAAATGGCCATGTGTGACAAGTTGTCTTGCTTCCATTCGTGATCTTGCAAGTCCTGTTCGGTATATAACATTATCAAGACGGAGTTCTAATTCCTTGAGAAGTTCCTCTCCCGTTACTCCTTTCTTCCGTGTAGCTCTTTCAAAATAATTTCTAAATTGGTGCTCTGTCAACCTATACATCCTCTTTACTCTCTGTTTCTCTCTCAGATGTCTTCCGTAATCTGTCTCTTTACGCATAAAACCCTTGCCGAGTTCTCCGGGTCGCTTACGGTTTTTCTCTATAGAGCACTTTGCTGATGAACATCTCTTGCCTTTTAGAAATAACTTCTTACCATCCCTTCTGCATAGTCTACAAACTGGTCCGTGGTATACAGCCATACTATATCCTCCTCTTCTTTGGTGGCCTACAACCATTGTGAGGAATAGGCGTTACATCTCTTATATATGCTATAACAAGCCCTGCCGCTTTGATAGCCCTTACAGCAGAATCCCTACCTGCGCCAGGACCCTTAACCCATACCTCTACATTTCTCATTCCAATGTCTGCAAGTTCTTTTGCAATTTTTTTTGCACAGATACCTGCTGCAAATGGAGTTCCTTTCTTGGACCCTTTGAAACCAATACTCCCAGCACTTGCCCATGAAAGACAGGCCCCTTTCTCATCTGTTATTGTAACAATCGTATTATTAAATGTAGATAATATATGAACTATACCTTTTTCAGGTGCTTTTCGCAGTCTCTTCTTCTTCATTTAACCCCCCCACCGTAATTTCAAAATCCAAATACCCAATTTCCAACAAAATTCCAAAACCCTAATGCCAGCTTAAGTACGCCTCATGCTTTTGAGATTTGGCATTTGATATTTTATTGGAAATTTGTAATTGGAAATTAGACATTTTTTTTATTTCTTTGCTTTTGCCTTCTTTTTAAGTGCGATCTGTGCCTTCCGTGGACCCTTTCTCGTTCTGGCATTTGTCCGAGTTCGTTGACCCCTTACAGGAAGTCCTTTTTTATGTCTGACACCCCTTGCGCAATTTATGTTAATAAGCCTTTTTATGTTCTCCTGGACCTCCTGCCTCAATGCTCCTTCTATTTTATAATCAGATTCTATTACGTTCCTGAGTGCCTCGACCTCCTCATCAGTTAGGTCCTTTATCCTTCTGTCAGGAGATACCTTACTCTTTTGCAGTATATTATGTGATGTAGAAATACCAATACCGTATATATACGTAAGGGCTATCTCAATCCGTTTATTTGGTGGAAGTTCAACTCCCGAAATCCTCGCCATCCATCCCCCTTATTAAAATTAAATATCAAATATCAAAAATTAAAAATCGTGAATCGTAAATCGTGATCCGGAATCCGTGGTCCGTTACCCATAATCTAAAATCAAATATCAAAATTTTAAAATTTACATTTTGATTTTTACATTTAGGTTGCTGAAAGCAACCGCTCATCCCTGTCTCTGCTTATGCTTAGGGTTTTTACACACAACCCTCAAAACACCTTTTCGCTTCACAATCTGACACTTTGCACAAATTTTCTTTATAGACGCTCTTACCTTCATAAATACTCCCGTTACCCCATAATATGCATTAGCCACAGAAAAACATAGTTTGTTAGTTGGATAGTTTGTTAGACTCTAACAAACCAACAAACTAACCAACTCTCAGCTCTTGTGATAATCTTATCTGCGTTTCTACTTAAATCTGTGTAATATTCTTCCTCTGGAGAGGTCATAAGGCGAAAGTTCCACTACAACCCTATCCCCGGGTAGGATTTTTATGAAGTGTACCCTCATCTTACCAGACACATGAGCAAGCACTTTATGTCCAGTATCAAGGACTACCCTGAACATTCCTCCCTTAAGTGCCTCTTCAACCACACCTTCAACCCTTATACCTTTTTTTTCAGCCATAAACCGGCAAAACCAGAATTGAGTCCTAATTCCTTTCTACCTGTACCTTTTATTCCTTTCACTGCCTGCATTATTCTATCATGCACCTCTTCTATACTACCACTTCCGTCTATCTTGATAAGTTTTTCTCTTTTTCTGTAGTAATTTATCAACGGAGAGGTCTCATTTTCATAGACATCTATTCTCTTTTTTATCGTTTCTTCCGCATCATCTACCCTTGAGGTGAGTTTACTCCCGCATATATCGCAGATATCAGGTGTTTTCGGTGGATTTGATAATAAATTATATACCGTTTTACAATTCGGGCATACCTTCCTTTTACTGATTCTCTGTATAATATCAGGACTCTCCAAATAAAGGTAGAATACATAGTCAGGTTTAATTTTCTCAAGCAAAATTGCCTGTGGAATATTCCTTGGAAACCCCTCCAGAACAAAAGATTGCGGGAGATTCGCCAGCAACATATCTATGACGATCTTATCTGGAACAAGTTTTCCATTTTTTACATATCTTTCTGCCTTACCTCCAAGTTCTGTCATCATTGTAATCTCGTCACGAATTATATCTCCTGCCGAGATAAACGGTATTCCCAGTTTCTCTGCCACCATTCTCGCCTGAGTGCCCTTACCCGAGCCAGGGGGACCTATAAATAGGATTTTCATTACCCTCTTCTGCCCCTTATTTTTCCCTTTCTTAGGAATCCATCGTAGTGTCTCATCGTAAGTTGCGCCTCTATTTGTCTCATTGTATCGAGTGCAACACCAACAACGATGAGAACGGATGTGCCACCGAAGACGAACGGGGCGTTAAGCTTATGTAGAATTATAGCAGGCACTATCGCTACAAGAGCAAAAAACAGTGCCCCAGGAAAGGTTATTCTGGATATTATTCTGTCTATGTAGTCGGCTGTGCTCTTGCCCGGCCTCACGCCCGGTATAAATCCTCCATATTTTTTCATGTTATCCGCGATATCAATTGGGTTCAAGACGACAGCCGTGTAGAAATAGGCGAAAAATACTATCAGACCTGCATAGACTATATTATACAGCCAGTTCATAGGGGAGAAGAAGACCATAAGGTTTTGTATCCAGTCGCTACCTGAAAAAAATCTTGCTATTGTGGCAGGAAAGGTAAGGACTGCCTGGGCAAATATTATCGGTATTATGCCAGCAGCATTTACATTCAATGGAAGATGGGTAGACCTTCCTCCATATATCTTCCTTCCGATAACCCTTTGTGCATACTGAACGGGAACCCTTCGCTGTCCCTGGGTTATTATGACGACAGCTGCAATTATTCCAATGATTACTATAACCGTAACAACGGCCGCAATGGGGCTCATAGCACCAATGCGTACCATATTGAATGTTGTTATAAAATCTCTCGGAAACCTCGCTATTATACCAATCATTATTATCAATGATATACCATTTCCTATGCCTCTGTCTGTGATAAGTTCTCCAAGCCACATTATAAATAGTGTACCCGTGATCAGTGTGATGATGGAAAGAAGTCTGAAAGACAACCCGGGATTTATAACCACAGGCTCTCCTGAGGGTGCCTGTGCAGATTCAAGAAATATACATACACCGAGTGCCTGTATAGCAGCTATTCCTATAGTGAGATATCGTGTATGCTGATTTATTTTTCTTCTACCCTCTTCTCCCTCTTTCTGTAATTTCTGGTAATACGGCATTGCCGCTCCCAGAAGTTGTAGTATGATAGAGGCAGATATATATGGCATTATTCCCAATCCAAATATTGCACCCGACGAGAGACCGCCTCCCACAAATATATCATACAGTCCAAGTGCAGTTGCTCTGGCAGTCTCAAAGAAGCTGGCAAGGGCAGAGGTATTGATACCTGGAAGGGGTATATGCCCTCCCAACCTGTATACCGCAAACATTGCGAGCGTAAACAGAATTTTGTTGCGCAGGTCAGGTATCTTGAATGCATTTCGTAGAGTTCCTAACATAATACAATAATCAGTTATTGAGTCATTAGGTTATTGAATAGCCCTTTTCTTACAAGGTTAGGCGTGATAACTTAATTACTTAATGACCTATTGACTTAATGACTACCTTAGGCTTATTGGTCATTAGAAATTTGGCATTTGTCATTTATGGATATTCTCCCTCCCCTTGCCTCGATCTTCTCTTTAGCAGATGCAGAAACTTTTATCCCTTCTATAGTAAGCTTTTTTGTAAGTTCACCATCCCCAAGTATCTTCACAGGTTTTTTTTTCTTTATAAGACCTGAAGTACGAAGCAGTTTTTCATTTACTACAGTTCCGTCTTCGAATTTATTCAGTTGCTTTACATTTACCACTTCGTACACTATCGCTGAAGGATTGCGGAACCCTCTCTTTGGCAGCCTTCTGTAGAGTGGAGTTTGACCACCTTCAAACCACGGAGAGATCTTTTTACCCGCTCTTGCTCTCTCTCCCTTATGCCCTCTACCAGATGTTCCGCCTACCCCTGAGGATGCTCCTCTGCCTCGTCTCTTTTTTTCCTTTGTATTTATTTTTTTTAAGTTGTGTAACTCCGCCATATATAATCCTTCTAAAAATCTCAAGCATCAAATTACAAACAAGCACCAAGCACCTTGCCTACCGTCAGGCAGGCAAATTACAAATAACAAACAATATTTAAATCTCAATAACCTAAATTCTAAGCTCTAATTTGGTTTGAACTTAAAAAATAAGTTACTTAATGTGATACTACTTCTTCAACCCTTACAAGATGCCTTACCTTTCTTATCATTCCCTGTATCTGGGGCGTATCGTTATGGATCCTCTCATCATGTGGATGATGAAGCCCGAGCGCGAGCAAGGTGCGCTTCTGATCGGACTTTACTCCTATTTTACTCTTTATCTGTATTACCTTTATCTTATTCATATCCGGATATTCAAGATGAGCAGGAGGAAAGTTCTTTATAATTGTACTCCTCTTATTTTCTCAATCTCTTCTTTGGTTTGCATGGAGAGAAGTCCATAAAGTGTTGCCTTCACAAGATTCTTTGTGGTATTGCTGCCCAGAGACTTTGTAAGAACATTTCTCACCCCGGCAAGCTCTAACACAGCCCTTACAGGTTCACAGGCAATAATGCCTGTTCCAGGGGCAGCGGGTTTCATCAGAAGCTTTGCTCCTCCACACTTGGAAACAATAGAATGCGGTATAGTCCCGTTTATTACCTTGACACTTTTCATACTTCTTTGTGCCTTTTCTGCTCCTTTTCTAACCGCTGCTGAGACTTCATGTGCTTTACCAAAGGCGACTCCTACACGAGATACACCGTCTCCTACAACCACAACGACGGAAAATCTAAAACGTTTTCCTCCTTTTACCACTTTTGATACACGATTTACCTCAACTACCCTTTCCTCAAGTTCTTTTTCTTCCTCCACAATACCCCCGGTAAACAAAATCAAAAATCAAATTTCAAAAATCAAAATTAAAGACACAGATTAAAGCGACTTCAAAAATTCTAAATGACAATTACTAAATCTGCAGGGTCCTGCGGACAATATCTAAATCCCAATTTTTCAAATTCCAAACCAACTGTTTTTGTTTGGAACATTTGAATTTATAACTTGGAATTTGTTTAGAATTTCGGATTTAGAATTTAGATTTCTAAAATCTCAATCCTCCCTCTTTTGCACCCTCCGCAAGGG
>DAOUSS010000237.1 GCA_030627085.1 Candidatus Stahliibacteriota bacterium
AGGTGAGCTACAAGCAAGAAAAACGCTGATAGAGAATTTGAGCACACAGAGAATAAATAAATATTATCTCTCTGTGCCCTCTGTGGTTTATGCTTGCATAGCAATATTAAAAAGATGGGATAAAAAGATTGGTCTTATAAGAGGTCACAGAGGGGAGGAATAAAAATCTTTTACAATTCCTTAATACTAAACATCCTCTGTGTTCTCCGTGGTTAAGTTTTTCACACTACCGATTTTACTTTAGGGGGTTTTATGATTGCAATCATTGGAGATAGCACGGGAAGTATGCCAAAAGAGATGGCAGAGAAATATGGTGTAATTGTAGTACCATATTATGTGATATACGATGACAAAGCCCACAGAGAGACATTTGATTTTGATGCCCTCAACTACTACAAAAATGTAATGCCCAGAGACAAAATTCCTACAACATCACAGCCGTCTCTGGAGGATTTCTCAAAAATCTACAAAGAGACACTTGAAAATTACGACAGTATAATACACTTTACCATATCATCTAAACTGAGCAGGGGATATGAGACTGCCAAAAAAGCCAGCGAGAAATTTGAAAAGGGCAGAATATATGTATACGATACATTCACTGCATGTGGAAAACAGACATTTCTTGCAGTAGAAGCAGTAAGAAGAAGAGATCGCGGCGAAGGAATGGAAGAGATTATAGAAGGTGTAAGGAGGGGGGATAAATTCATGGAAGTATTTATAATTTTTGAGACACTCAAGTATCTTGCAAAAGGTGGAAGGATAGGACGGGCACAATCACTTATAGGCGAATTACTTTCAATAAAACCTATTCTGGGGACAAAGGATGGTATAACTACTCCATTCAGTAAGGTGAGAACACACATTCAGGGGTTAAACTGGATAATTGAGAGGATAAAAAATGATATTGAAAAGTCGGGCAGGAAAAAGGTTATTGCGATGGTTGAGGATGCTGCAAATGATGAATGGGCCAAAAAGGCAGAAGAACGATTGAGAAGTGAATTCAATATAGTAGAACTGTGGAGAACAAGGATGAGTGTAGTAATGGGTACCCACATAGGTCCCGGTGCCTGGGGTATTTCATATCATCTTTTGCCAGAATAACTGTTGTGTAAAATATCAACCACAGAGTTCACAGAGAAAACAGAGTTTTTTATCTCCTCTGTGCCCTCTCTTAAGCCTCGTATTTCTCTTAACTCCAGCCTCGAGGGAATGATAACATTCTTTTCATCTCTATGGTCTTGCCGATTCAGAGAGAAAACCAACCCCAAAGTTCCCTAATTACTCGTACTCCTATTTCTGAGCCCACAGAGTAACGCGTTTCCTTTCTTGGTTTATCTTTGTAAGCTCTGTGGTCTCTGTGGTTTATTCAGAAAATTTACATAACCAGATTAACATAGTGGCGATGAAATAAGTCTAATAAAACCCATATCCTGGAGTAGATTTTTTGGTAGATCCCCATAGAAGAGATGGGATTTGTCGAGTTTCTTGTCGGAGCAACCAAAACTCATAGCGGGTATCTCTAATATAGATTCTAAAATCCCCGCAATCTCACTCTCTTCCCTCTTACTCGCCCATACCTCTCTTACCCTCGCATATTGGAGAAAATAGTCTATATGCCAGAAATTCTTCTTTTCCGTTTTAAGATGCCTCTCTATTCTCTTTTCTATATTTCTTTTTCCTGAACCTACATAGAGATAGTTTCCCTTCTTAAAGAGAAAATCTCCCAGTTTGCCGATTTCAATCTTTTTTTCCCTATCAAGATAGATAGAGAGGATGTATGACTTATTTCGTTTCAATTTTTCTTGAAGTTTAACCTTCCCACGGCTTATAGTATCCTTTGTTCCTATATTCAATATAGTTTATCTTGTTATCTTTTTGCAGCAGAGAGAGCCATTTTATAACCTCGTTTGGATGTATTCCCAGACAGGCAGAGATATCTAAAAGGGTAGATGGACGCCTTCTTACAAGTTCAAGTATCTGTTCCTCAACATCTTCAGGGCAAGGCCTCTTTGCCTTTGCCTTGAACTCCGGGATAATCTCACAATTCTTGCCAAAACTAATTTTAATTCTTTGTAACTCACTCTCGTTTATAGGGTGGCAATATTTTTCCGTTGGTGGACGAACTACGGTATTCAACTGAATCCTATTAGGATTTATCTTCGAAATAATAAAATTTAACAGACCTATCTCCTTGATGTTATCGTTTATCTCCTTGACAAACATCACTTCAAGCCATATATCTCCCTTGAATTCCTCTCTAAATTTCAACAATCCCGTTACCATTCTATCAAACTCAACTGCAGAATGTGGGCGGTTTATCCTCGAAAAGGTTTCAGAGGTGGCAGCATCAAGCGAAGGAACTACAAGATCTGCAGAAAGAAGCTCGGTGCGCAATCCCGGGTCGCTCAGTAAAGACCCATTTGTGAGGACTGCAAGCTTTATCTTGGTCATCTTTTTTATCTCCTTTAGCAACTCCCCGAGTGACGAATTGAGTGTGGGTTCTCCTGAACCTGAGAATGTGATGTAATCAATTGCGTGGTTAGTTTTGAGTATCTCATCAAGTTGCGAAAGAATAGCGTCCTTTGGAATATACTCCTTTCTCTCTATGGTCTTGTTCGTGGTTTTGCCCAGTTGGCAGTAGATACAGTCATACGAACAGGTCTTGTAGGGGACAAGGTCTATTCCCAGGGAAAAACCAAGCCTCCTCGATGGCACAGGACCGTAGATATGGCTTTTATTTGCTGACATATTTTCTCCCGGTTAAAAGAATAAGTCTTAGGGTCGTAGCGTCGCAGGGTCTTAGAGTCATTGGGTTATTAGGCTATCAAGCTATCGG
>DAOUSS010000325.1 GCA_030627085.1 Candidatus Stahliibacteriota bacterium
AAATAGTAGATTATTTTAAAGAAAAGAACAGATTTCACATTGTGATTGAGGGCAAAGGGCATCAGGAACTTAGCCTCTCTTTACCCTTTAGGATAATTTCAATAAAGGGTGGTGAGATTATCGAAGAGAAGGATGAGGTAAAAAAAGTGCGAATGGTCTTTCCAGAAGATAGATATGAAAGAAAGGAGCTGGTACTTGTTTTTAAACAGTGAGGTAGATATAGAAGATATCTGTGATCTTCTTTCATTCAGCGTAAAGAAGAAATGTTCAGGAAGGGATTCTTGGTTACTTGTCTCTACTGAGCCTTCACACTATATTGTGGATATAAATCGACATGAGAAGGCTGGATTGGGATTGACAACCATATACAAGGTCAAAGAATATGGCAATGAGGTCATTTGCCACTGTGCAGCAAAATTGGCACTCCTAAAAGGAGAAGAGCTAAACTATGGAAAGTTTGAAGAGATGAAGTGGATGCCGTTTGGATGTTCAAAAACACACTCATTTGGAGAATCAAAGATAACTACTACAGCCTCAATGATAGATGGGCATAGTTTTTTTGTAGGCTATACGACCGATGGAGCAAAGATCGATGGAGAGGTTGCTATCTTCACATTTCTAAATGAAACTCTAAAGCAAGAGACAAGAGATGGAATTTATCTCTTTTTGGATAAGGAGACAGGATTATGGATAGGTATCAAAACTATTCTAAAAACCTGTGGTCTCTTTTCAGATATTTTCTCGGCTCTCCTTGGGAAAGAGAAAGAACCTCACCGTCTTCTCTGCCAGAGAGGTAGAATAGAAGAGACACCTATGCTTATATCCGTTGATAGAGAGAAAGAAGAAGTAATAGAGCATATAAAAAGATGGAAAGACTTTTCGAGAGATGAAATCCTGAAGGCAGTAAAGGAAAAGTGGAACGATTTTTTTGCCTTTCAGCCACTTGACACAGCCGATGAAAGAGTGAAGAAGGCACATTATTACGGAATGTATATAGTAAAGGCAAACGAAGTAGAGCCAACCGTAGATACCCCACCGGGTATAAACCATCACGCCATATTTCCCTCAAAGCCATGCTATCGAGGAGTATGGGTATGGGATACTACTTATCTGTCAATTCCTCTCATTCCAACTCCTGATTATACTGTATGTGAAGAGGCACTCCTTACTCATCTGGATAATCAACGGGAGGATGGTTCTATTCCTATTTGTATATTATCTATGGGAGAACAACCCCTCTTTCCAAAGATATCCCAGCCACCGCTTCTTTCTATGGATGCTTTTATGATTTACAAGGCTAAGGAGCATTACGAGGACGGGGAAAAAGCACTGAATTTTCTTAAATCAGTGTATCAAAGCCTTAAAAAATTCCATTCTTTCTGGTATATCAAAAGGGATAAAGATAAAGATGGTCTGTGTGAATATACTTCCAGGAATCTTTTCGGATTTCACTACTCTTATGAGAGTGGGGTAGATGATTCTCCTTACTGGGACGAAGCGGGGGGAGAAGCGGTTGAAGACCTCGCACTCAATATATTCCTCGTGCTCGATAAAAAATACCTTGTAAAAATAGCTAAACTCATTGGGGAGGAGTATGAGACAATTGAAAAGGATGCCCTTGAGATTGAAAGAAGAATAATTA
>DAOUSS010000342.1 GCA_030627085.1 Candidatus Stahliibacteriota bacterium
AATCATATTGAAGAGCACATAGAACCATGGAGCTATATGAAGTTTTCTTTTCTCAAAGACATTGGTTGGAGAGGATTTGTAGATGGTAAAAAGAGTGGTATCTTCAGGGTCGCTCCCCTTGCAAGATTGAATGCCTCAGATGGAATGGCTACCCCGCTTGCTCAGGAAGCGTATGAAAAGATGTATGATCTTCTTGGGGGTAAACCTGTCCACAATACTCTGGCATTCCATTGGGCGAGACTTATTGAGATGCTCTACGGAGCCGAATGTATGCTTGGACTTGCAGAGGACCCTGAACTTACTGACCCGAATGTGAGGAACATCCCGACTGCGACACCTGACGAAGGCATTGGAGTAGTAGAAGCCCCGAGAGGAACACTTATCCACCATTATAAAACTGATAAAAAAGGGATTTTAACCGATGTCAATCTTATAGTTACCACACAGAATAACGCTGCTGCTATCAGTATGTCAGTTGAACGGGCAGCTAAATTGCTTATACACCACGGTGAAGTCTCTGATAGTCTTCTTAATATGGTGGAAATGGCGTTTAGAGCATATGACCCCTGTCTTGCATGTGCAACGCATTCACTACCAGGGAAAATGCCGCTTGAGATAAAGATTCGTAATCGGGATGGTAAAGTGATAAAAACACTCAGGAGATGAAAACCCTGGTGCTCGGCATAGGTAATCCAATTCTCTCAGACGATAGTGTCGGGATGAGGGTAGCGATAGAGATTGAAAACAGACTGAGAAAAAAATATCCTGAACAAAATCCCCTCTTACAGGTAAAAGTCAAAGAGGTAAGTATTGAAGGATTCTCCATTCTGGACGAAATCGCCGGCTATGATAGATTAATACTGATAGATTCAATAAAGACAGGAAATAGAAGACCGGGTGATGTCTATAAGTTATCAATAAAGGATTTGAGTTTTACTTCGCATCTATCCTCATCGCATGGTGTAGATTTCGCGACCGTTATTGAGTTGGGAGAAAAGTTAGGTTATAAGATACCACAAATCATTGAAATCTATGCTATAGAAGTAGAAGACAACACGACATTTGCTGAAGAGTGTACCCAAAAAGTAAGAATAAAGATTCCAAAGATTGTAGATAAAATAATTGAGGCAATAGATGGGATGTAAGTTTATACTGACAGGAAACAACTATGAAAGAAGCAAGAGTGCAGGCACGCCAGATATTGATTAAAGGCATAGTTCAGGGAGTGGGCTTTCGTCCCTTTGTCTATCG
>DAOUSS010000303.1 GCA_030627085.1 Candidatus Stahliibacteriota bacterium
CCCCGTTAAATAACTTAAAGATAAACACCAGACTTATTAGTGCTGGAGCGGTTCTATTTAACGGGGTAAATCTGCGTCCAATTTTCTTGATTGTATGGAAAGTATAAAACACGGATATCACGAATTAACAAATTGCACGAATTTCTTTTATTTTTGAGATGTTTTTATGTTATCCGTGCGGATCCGTATGGATTTGTGTGCATTCGATTGATTTGTGTAATTCGTGGTGTCTTTTTTCTTGACAAATGAAAAATTTTGTGGTATAATGTAACGAGCATATGCTCATTATGGGAGGTTTATGGGAAGACGAAGAAGGTGTCGCTGGGTGGGGTATAGACCGGTGGTGGAGTTTTATAAGCCTCGCGGCGTGCCTCTCAGTTCTCTCGGACAGGTCAAGTTGACCATTGACGAGTTTGAGGCGATAAGACTGTCCGATTTAAAGGGATTGCACCAAGAGGAGGCAGCCCGACGGATGAGGGTATCACGCCAGACCTTTGGACGGATACTTAACGAGGCACACAGGAAGATCGCCGAGTGCTTTGTGGAGGGTAAAGCGTTAAGGATAGAAGGTGGTAACTACACTATTATACAAAGGAGCCTTGAGTGTTATAACTGTGGATTCGTATGGAAGATTCCCCTGGAATTTCCATTACCCCTGGATTGTCCGGAGTGTGGGAAGCCGATTATTCAGGCGGGAGATAAAGTGCAGGATAAAAAGTAGAGAGGAGGAATGTGGAAAAGGATGATAAACTAAAAAATGTGCTCGCAAGAATAAAGAACAAGGTTCTCATTTTCAGCGGTAAGGGTGGAGTTGGAAAAAGCACCATTGCTGCCAATCTGGCATTTGCCTTTGCCGATAGGGATATGAAGGTTGGACTTTTGGATGTTGATATTCACGGTCCCAATCTCGCGAAGATGCTCGGTGTCGAGAATGAGAAAATATATGCATCAGATGAGCACACGATCCAGCCTGTAATAGTTACAAAGAATCTGAATCTTGTCTCAATGGCGTTTCTACTACAGGATGAAACCTCACCTGTGATATGGAGGGGGCCGCTAAAAATGAAAGTAATTCAACAGTTTCTTGAAGATGTCACGTGGGGAGACATTGACTGGCTTGTAGTAGACTCCCCACCAGGCACTGGGGATGAACCCCTATCAATTGCACAGTTGATTCCGGCAACGGGCGCAATTATCGTAACCACTCCACAGGAGGTCTCACTGCTTGACTCAAGGAAAGCGGTGAATTTTGCCAGACGCCTGAATCTAAAAATACTCGGGGTAATTGAAAATATGAGTGGACTTATGTGCCCATACTGTGGTAAAGAAATTAAACTCTTTAAGGAAGGTGGCGGCGAAAGGGTATCAAAGGAGATGGGGGTGCCGTTTCTGGGAAGAATTCCAATAGAACCAGAAATTGTTGAGTCGAGCGATAACGGTAAGCCATTTATTCTAAGTAATCCAGAATCCAGGGCATCCAAGGCATTTAAAGCAATCGTGGAAAAGATAATAAGTGATAGGCAGTAAAGCGTAAAGCGTAAGGCGTGAGGCGTGAAGAATAAGAATTGATAAGTTTGTTTTTGGGGTAATGGGATTTTGGATTACAGATTTCAGCTCCAATTTGATATTTGATTTTTGCATTTTGATTTTTGATTTAGTAAAGAGGAGGTGATTTATATGCCAAGAGGAGATGGAACAGGTCCTGCGGGATTGGGACCTATGACAGGAAGGGCAGCGGGATACTGCGCAGGTTATTCCGTGCCCGGTTATATGAATCCCATACCTGGAGGAGGTTATTGGAGAGGTGTAGGTAGAGGTGGAATACCCTGGGGTGGTGGAAGAGGAAGAACCTGGGGTGGAGGTAGAGGATGGGGTTGGAGAGCATATTCCGGCTATCCACCATATTATCCACCTACCTATTCGCCTTATGCCCAGCCTGCC
>DAOUSS010000103.1 GCA_030627085.1 Candidatus Stahliibacteriota bacterium
ATGTCCTTCACGGTTCCCATGCTTGCCACCTTATCTCGATAAGTGACAAGCCCAACATTCATGTTGACAATGAGTCTGGTCACCCCATCCTTGTGCAGCATGCGGAATTCGTATTCTTTGGGGATATCTTTCCCTGCTTGCCTTCGACGATAGCGATCTGCAACCATCTTTCTATCCTCTGGTGCAACAAGTTGTCGGAAGTCCATCCCGACAACTTCCTCCACAGAGTAGCCAACCATTCTGGCAAATGCCTCATTGACAAATCTCATTTTACCATTCTGGATGATAAAAACACCGTTCTGAATATTATCAATTAAGGTGCGATATTGTTCTTCAGACTGTTTTAACTCTTCCTCCGCCTGCTTATGCTTTATTTCTGATTTCTCCAATTTAGTAATCTGTCGGCGCACCTCTACCAATTCCTTTATAAGTTGCTCTTTTGTCTTATCCTTATCTGTCATTTTCCCTCTTGGTTGAGTCAGGTCATTAGGTCATTGGGTTATTAGGTAATTAGGTCATTAAGCAATTTATCCTTTATCCTTTTACAATACTACAATCTGTAATCTTAAATCTCTTTGTGCTCTTTGTGTACTTTCTACCTATCGGTAGACAGGTGTGGTAAATAATACTACAATCTGTAATCTGAAATCTACAATCTGCAATTTTAGTGCCTTCGTGGTGAACAATCTCAAATCTTTCAATCTTGTAATCTAATCTTTGTGCCCTTTGTGGTAAATAATACTAAAGTTTTCAATTGTCAATCGCTTACCCTCCGTACTTCTTCTCTCTGCCAAGTTCCTCCAACAGCTCATTCACTTCATGTTTTAGCTCAACGATGCGACCCTCTCGTCCTATAGTAGCCTTATAATAAACTTCAAGTTCATCCAACCGCCTTTTCAACTCCTCTTCCGCCCACTTGCGCTCGGTGATGTCTTTGAGGGATACAACAATACGGGCTTCTTCTTCTTCTTCTTCTTCTGCAAAAATCATTCTTGCCATGTCAAATTGCAAAATAAGCTCTTCTATATCCTTTTGTCCCTCTTCCATAATTATCCTCCTATGCTATTAGCTGTTGGTAACCTGGCATAGTTGTTTGCAAAACTTTTAAGAAGGTTTTTTTCAATCAAGCTATAACTCTTTGTTAAATAAAAACGCATAAACACATCATAATTATTGATAAATTTCCCCAAGCGCTTATTTTTTAATTTATTACCCGTATAGTTTGCTGTTCGCTTACGCAGGTTTTTGGAAGAACCAATATATATAACATTACTCCTGCAATTCGGGTAATCCATTTTTGATGATATGCTCAACTCATAAACTCCAGATTCAGTCGGAATTTTAGTGAAATATTTTTTTGATAACAGTATGTAATCGCTAAAAGTTATATCCTTTCCATGATAAGTAGCTTTTTCTCTATAGTTGGGAATATTAAGTAATTTTCTGCAATTACATATCGTTCTGATGGATAAATGTACTCCCACTTGGGTCAACAAATATTGAATATCCTTGTCTTTTAAGGCATTTTTGTTATTGTCAACTATCTCTTTAATGAGAAATGCGTGATATTTTTTTGATATAAATAAATTCCTGAGATTTATGAGCTGACTTTGAGGATTCATAACCAGTAAATTTGAAATCAACCTTGAAAGTCGGGTTTGATCAAGATATTGCAAGGGGTATAAGGATAAAAACTGTTTTAAGGTCAAAGGTCTTAAGTCTATCTCTTTGCCAGAAAACCAATATTTACTCTGGTAATGAAGAAGACTTTTTAAAACATGTAAAGAAAATGTATTCCTGGTATTGATCCATTTCAAGGAACATATTGTTTTATTTCCAGTACAATTTTGGGTCGAATAGATATTCTCTAAACGTTTATCAAAAACCTTAAAACACAAAGTTCCATCTTTAATTATTATTTTGGCATAGAATAATTTCTTTTGCACAGCATTCTTCGAATTGACAAACTCGTGAGTTACTAAAGGCTTCGTTAATTCTTTCGTAGTTTTTTCAATATAGGCAAGATATTTTGGCAAAGGCATCTCCAATACTTTAGTAAAAATTATTTTGCCTATTTTTTGCTTCCTCATCCTTGTTTTTTAGAAATCCTGATTTCTGTGTAATCCTTGTTGATTATTCTATTTTTCACCTGTTCAATAATTATTTCCGTGAGTTCCTGTTCTGTATAGTTTAGCTTTGCTGAATATTTCTGAATGATATCCTGAAAAGCCTTATTCTTTAAAAATAAGTTTAATTTATCTGTGAAAACTAACAGACCATCTGGCACAAATTTGCAAATATTTTCGATAACTTTCCTATGCTGTTCTTCACTTTCCCGCCGCTGCTCTTCTGCCCGCTTGCGCTCTATTGCCATCGCTACCTGTTCTGAAACAAATGTGAGAATATCCTTTTCTTCTTCTCCGAATCTGACATCTTCAGTATAGCTCTGAACAACCAACACACCTATGGTCTTTTCTAGTATTTTCAGTGGAACACCCAGCCAGCAAACAGGTAGCGTGCCGAAGATTTCTATCTCCCCTTTCTTCGCCAGATCTTCAATCGCTTTGCGGGGAGCCAACAGTGGTTTTCCAGTCCTTAACACGTACTCCGTCATCCCTCTCCCGAGTTTTTTAGGCGCAGGTGTTTTATCATATTTATCTACGAAATAGGGAAAACTGACCTTCTCAGTAGTTTCATCATAGACTACAATGTAAAAATTCCTTGCTGGCATCAACTCGCTAATTATGGTGTGAATTGAATGAAAGAGTTCCTCAAGATTCTGCACAGAAGGTGTTGCTTCTGAGATTCTATAGATTGCAGTTTGAACTTTTTCTGCACGTTTGCGTTCGGTGATGTCGCGAATGGCCGTTATGATTCTGACGACTTTTCCTTCCTGGAAGATTGGTATCTTTCGTGTTTCAGTAATTAATTCCCTGCCCGCAATTTTGGTGCTTTCTTCAGTAATAAGAATTTCTCCTGTGTCAAATACCTTTTGATATTCATCACGGACACTATCTGGTAAGAAGGGAAAAGCTTCAAATACTGTTCGACCGATCACATCTGTCTCCAAACCCAACTCTTCATTCCATCTTCTGAACGCCTTGTTGAATAGAATGAGTCGCAACTCATTATCAACGATATGTATCGCATCGCCCATCGAATCGAGAGCTGTGCGATATTGTAGTTCTGACTCTCGTAGCTCCTCCTCCGCCTTCTTCCACTCTCTTTCTGCCTTTTCCAATTCAGTAATTCGTTTCTTTAATTTTTCCGACTCTTTTATAAGTTGCTCTTTTATCTTGTCTTTCATTTCTCCTCTCGGTTAAGTCGGGTTATTGGGTCATTAAAATATTCAATTATCAATGCAAAATTAGCATTTAGCATTTATCCTTCAATTGTCAATCGTCAATCGAAAATTAACAATCTTTGTGAACTTTGTGGTGAAAAATTCTGTAGTTTATCCTTTAACCTTTATCCTTTTTCCTTTTTCCTCCTACAATCTAAAATCTATATCTTGGTGCCTTCGTGCCTTTGTGGTGAACAATCCCGTAGGGGCGAATTGCCATTCGCCCACAAACTACAATCTTCGATCATCAATTGCATCACGCCTTATATTTTTTCTTTTCACCAAACCGTTCCAGAAGTTTATTTACCTCATGCTTAAGTTCAATAATTCGGCTCTCTCGTCCTAAAGCAACACGATGAAAGGCTTGAAGCTCGCTCAACTGTTCACGCAGCTTCTCCTCTGTCTGCTTGCGCCTTATAGCCTGGGCTATCTGGGAGGATACATACTGAAGAATCTCTTTATCCCCCTCTGTGTATTTAATCCCTTTTGTATAGCTCTGAACAACGAGCACACCTATTGCCTCATCTTCGATTAATAGCGGAACCCCCAACCAAGATTTTGCAATTGTCCCGGTTATTTTTAAATTTTCTTCTTTATGTAACCTTGAAACCTCTTTAGGTGTAAGCAGGAGGGGCCTTTTGGTACGGAGAACATATTCGGTAAAACCTTTGCCCAGCCTCTTTGGCTGAGGAGCTGTATCATACTTATCAACATAATGTGGAAAACTAAGCAAGTCAGTTTTAGAATCATAGAGAGCAATATAAGTATTTTCGGCGGGCATTAATCCCTTGATTGTATTGTGAATGAAACTGAAGAGTTCGTTGATGTCTTTCGTGGTTACAACCGCCTCTGCAATTCTATAGATTGATTCTCTCATTTTCTCCTCTTTTTTGTAGTCGGTGATGTCTGTGTAAGTGGCGATAACCCCTACTAATTCGTTCCCGAGCAATATAGGGGAACCGGAGAGAATGACATCCACAGGTGTACCGTCCTTGCGATAGCGAACAGTCCTGGTGGGCGGAACTCTCTTCTTCTCCGTCAGAACTTGTTTTGTCAAGGAGGTAGCCTCTTTTAATGCATCGGGATTGGAGCCTGTGATGAGGTCATCAATATACTGCCCTATCACCTCATCGCGCGAGTAGCCAAAGAGCCTCTCCGCTCCGGGGTTCCATTCCAAAATCCTTTGTTTATCGTCTGCAGTGATGATGGCATCCGGGGTGCTGCTTATCACACTCTCAAGATACAATCGACGCTCTTTTACCTCTCTTTCCAGCCGTTTAGACTCTGTAATGTCCCTGTATACTGCAATTACTCCTATCACCTTGCCCTTCGAGATAATAGGCGATGACGAAAGAACAACATCCACAAGTGTGCCATCCTTCTTGCAGCGAACTACCTCTACAGGGGAAATGGGCTTTCCAGCAAGAATTTGTTGTGTGAACCCGGTTGCTTCTCTGAATTTATCAGGGTCAGGTGATGCGACAAGGTCGTCAAGTTTTTTACCGACTGCCTCCTTGTATGTATACCCGAACAACCTCTCTGCTTCAGGATTCCATTCCAAAACCTTACCCTCGGCATCCTGTGTGATAACAGCATCAGGGAGATACCTTATTATATTCTCCAGGTACATCCGACGCTCTTTCAACTCCTCACTCATCCGTCTACTCTCTGTGATATCCGCAGCAAATCCACATAATCCTATAATCTTTCCTGCTTCATTGCGAAGAGGAACCTTTGTAGTTCTGAAAATATGTACATCATCCTTTACAGTAAGAACATCTTCCCGTGTGTCTGTTTCTCCTCTTTTTAGGATTTCCAGATCTATTTCTCTGAGCATTTTGGCTTCTTCTCTTGGAAAAATTTCTTCGTCTGTCTTTCCTATTATTTCTTCCCGTGGTCTTTTAAATATCCTGGAAAACGCAGCATTGGCTTGCGTATAACGTCCTTCTAAGTCCTTGACAAATATGATTTCATCAGATGCATTGAATACAGCTATAAGTCGTCTTTCAGATTCTCTAATTTCTTCCTGTGTTTGCTTAAATCTGGTTTCTAACTTCCTCAGCCCAGAAATCCGCTGACGCAATTCCTCCAACTCTTTTATGAGTTGCTCTTTTGTTTTATCTTTATCTTTCATCTTTTTCTCCCTGATTAAATTAGGTTATTAGGTCATTGGACATTGGGCGACAAAGCTATCAAGTAATTAGGTCATTGTGTTGTTGACGCTACGACTCAATGACACTAAGACGCAATGACATCCCTCCTACAACCTTGGTGCCTTTGTGGTAAATAATCCCGTAGGGGCGAATTGCCATTCGCCCACAATTTAACCTTTAGGGTTGATAGCAGTGTAGGGACTTGTCCCTGTCCGAAACGCGGACAACCACGAGGGTTGTCCCTACACCCTGACTGATTCTAACCACAA
>DAOUSS010000069.1 GCA_030627085.1 Candidatus Stahliibacteriota bacterium
AATTACATGTGATAATCCTAACTCCTGATGGGTAGCCACTACATAAGTCACGCCAATGTTACCAATTGCAAATGCTGTTCCTACTATGAAAGAGCGAGGGGATGTATTCATCCCGGCCCTTATAGTGAAAAACTCAGATAGATAGAATAGCCCAAAAACCTTGGTGCTGGTCGCAAATCCCTGTTGTTTCATTATCCGTACATCTATATCGAACCAATCCTCAGGAGAGATGTATATACCTCCTATGAGATTACCTCCTACTGTCTCCTCTCCAATATTAGGACTCGTAAAATCTCTAAAAGAGAGCCAAACACTGCCCACATTGAGAACCGCCGTTACTCCTATGTCTCCAGATATTGTAAATGCGGTTCCGTATTCCTTTGTAGATACATAGAGCGTTTTAATAAATGTACCAAATCTCACGGATTTGTAATATTTCCCATACCCTATTGATATTTCATTTTCTCTATAAATCAGATTTCCAAAATTAGAGGCTCTAAAGGCAAACGACCCAATACCAGTGGGTATTACCGCAGCTATTCTCTCCAGTGCAAGATGAGTCATCCCAAACGGCAGTATATAGTCAGCGGATATACCGAATCTATTATGGATAAAGGCGGGCGAGATATATACACCCTGTGTCGCCCAGATATTTCCTTCGCAGTCTGCAGGCTCAAAGAGTGGGTAGGCAGACGCAGGTATAATCACAATGAAATATAATAACCACTTCATGACGTTCTATTTTACGATATTTTTGTCCAAAAGTCAAGGAAAAAGACACCACGAATTACACAAATCAATCAAATGCCCACAAATAATATAAAAACATCTCGAAAAGAAAAAAATAAAAGAAATTCGTGCAATTTGTTAATTCGTGATATTCGTGTTTTATACTTCCCTATGCAATCAAGAAAAAGAAAAAAGTTGACTTACTCTCTTTTTTATGATATAATATAACTCAAATGAATTTACATTAGGAAGACTCAACCATATCTCTTCAATGATTGAATTTATTGATGTATCTTTACCCCCTGTTCTTGAAAACCTCAATTTCAGGGTAGATAAGGGAGAGTTTCTCTTCCTTGTGGGAAAAACTGGTGCGGGTAAAACTACAGCGCTTAAACTCGCTTGCTTCGAAACCTTGCCAAAGAGTGGAGAGGTAAAAGTAATGGGGGTATCATCAAAAAGGATTTCACCCAAAAATAGGCTCATTGTATTAAAAAAGGCGGGTTTATTTTTAGAACAGCCTCTATTCTTTGAAGACGCTTCACTGGTTAATAATCTACTTTATGTTATAGGTAGTAATAGAAGCAGGGCATTGGAATCATTGAACATAGTTGGACTTCTTGATAAAAAGGATATCACACCCCCAAAACTCTCAAGGGGAGAAAGGGATTTGCTACAAATTGCCATTCTGTATGCAAAAAAACCTATTTTGGCGCTGATTGACGATCCAACAGCATTTCTTGAAGATAGGAAATGGGAAATTATGGAACTTATTACAGAGTTGCATATACTTGGTACTACTGTCTTTATGACCACAAAGGATGAGGAAGTACTCAAACGGTATCCCTACAGGAGGATATACCTTCTATGAAGCATACAATAACAATGTTTTTGGCCTCCCTTCTACTTTTTTTGTGCCTGTTCTACTACTGGCAAAAGGAGATTGAGTTTCAAAAACAAC
Source organism: Candidatus Stahliibacteriota bacterium (assembly GCA_030627085.1). Lineage (GTDB taxonomy): Bacteria > Hydrothermota > UBA3073 > UBA3073 > UBA3073 > UBA3073. The sequence goes on from DAOUSS010000069.1 coordinate 1,688, forward strand.
TTAATGGAGTGGAGATGAGACTATTTATTGAACGAAAACAGGACAAAAATGAGACTGTGCGAACTATTACGAATATGGAGGGTGTTGCGAAAGTAGAAGAAATCGCTACAGCTGAGATTATCAAAATGCTAAAAGACAACATAGATGAGGAAATAACTCTTGAAGAGATTGTCCTCCCATATGTACTCAGTATATATCCATCAAAGAAGGGCGAAGAAGATCTGAAAAATCTTGCCCTAAACCTTACGAAGGTAAATGGGGTAATAGATGTGCTATATGGTCAAGAGGCAGTTGCGGACATGTGGAGGGAGACAAGAGGAGTTAGAGTAGTGGTCGCTACAGCAAATATGTTTTTGCTTTTTATCTTTATCCTTTCGCTTTCCTTCTATGTAAACTCTCTGCCTGAAATGAGACATTCGCGAGTATTTCTGCTCCATGGGAGAAATCTTACCTCCCTACGCATAAAAGTGGTTTTCAGGGCAATACTCTTCAGTATGGTTGTTTCTTTACTCTCCGTCGGAATCACTTATTTCGCGTATCTATATGTTTCAAAACCACAGAATAGTGTCTTCTTACCCAAACATTGGGTATATTCTTTTATATTGGCTATGATGTTTGTTGGCCTTCTGACAGGTAGCTCCAAAAGATTTCCCATCTCAAAGTAGTATTCCAATTATTACTTCTTCTTCACTCCATAGAGTGATCTTGATTTCTTTCTGCCTTCAACACCCCCCGTATCAAGTACTCCTCTCACTATATGATATCTTACACCTGGGAGGTCTTTCACTCTGCCCCCCCTTACAAGTACTATAGAGTGCTCTTGAAGATTATGTCCTTCTCCGGGTATATAGCAAGTTACCTCGTATCCATTCGTCAATCTTACCCTTGTAACCTTTCTCAAGGCAGAGTTTGGCTTTTTAGGTGTAGTTGTATATACTCTTGTACATACCCCTCTCTTTTGGGGAGAGCCTTCAAGCGCAGGAGCCTTTGAGCGTGATGTCGTCTTCTTTCTGGGTTTCCTTGCAAGCTGATTTATCGTTGGCATATAACCTCCTGTAAATTACTTAAAATATTCCAAAAAATAAATTGATATTATGCCTATATAGTGAATTTTCCTGTATCTACCCATTCACTCTTCAAGACTGACCAGAAGTCACAGGCAAGCCCAGATAGAACATAATCGTACGGTAGATAACCGTATCCGCCATCACCCCAGGCCGTACCCCAAGAGTTCCTTATAAGCAAAACACCCTTGTTATTCCTTATCTTCAGATTATTATCGTATCCCACGGCCATAACTGCGTGTCCACCAATTACCCGCTCTGTAGGCGATGGAAAGGGAATTTTGCCGTCTTCCTCTGCTTCGTAGACAGAATCGTATACTGTAAATCCAAACATAGACGGGATACCATCTGCAAGGTTCTCCTTTATCTTGCTGAGTAGTTTTATCCCGGATATGCCGGGGGGATCAAGCCTGAAATACTGAATAGACTGATACTCCTTCGCAAATGAGTAACAAAATGCTGGAGGTTCTCGGTCAAAATTATCTATTCCATATGGCCAGTACTCCTCTGGAGGAATACCAAACAATACCATCGCTCCCATTGTTGCCCTTATGGTTGCTCCCGTATCTCCTTCCCAGTGGAGGAGGTTTCTTGTAGTCTTGTATAGAAACAACCTCGATGCATCGATATGCCTGCCAGATGCCTGCATCTCATAGTATTCAATGAGCGCAACTCCTGCCTGTGCAGTACAGGAACCAAGATATCCCTGGTCCTCAATAGGTGAACACCATCTTCTTAAATCAACAGACGAGGGAAGGGAGTTACGCTTTGATTTAATCTTTCCAAGCATAGGCGCTACCAGCTTGTGTGTAGTTGTATAATCCCTTAGATCGGGATAATCTGGTATCCATCCCATTCCATGTGCTTTACCCATTCAGTCCTCCAATAAAATGCATTAGTATTATAAAAAAATAACCATGTCTTGGTTTCTTATTATACCACGAAAATTAAAAAAAGTCAAGAAAAAATTACCACAGAGTGCACAGAGAATCTTTGCTAAAAAAGAACAAAAACTCTGTGTTCTCCTTCAAACTCAAGATCTATTCAATCTCAATTATTCTAAACAAATAAAAATAGCTCAAACATTTGAGCACACAGAGGATAAATAAATATTGTTTCTCCGTGTCCTCTGTGGTATAGTTTCCTATGCAATCAAGGAAAAAGTTAATCTCTGTTAAGGATGGCAAGAAGGAACTTCTTATAATGAGATCATCCTAAGGGGGCAGGAGTGATTTCCTCATCTTTTGTGAAAACACTATAAATAAAATAACCCATCGCACCAGTAATACAGAGTGATAATATCCCTATTAATGTCTGTCCTAAAACCAGTTTCCCTACACCAATTAATGCTGAATACATAGCAATTACCGCAGCAACAAATCCTTTGAAATTACTCCAGCCAACACGGTCATTTTCTGTACCTGGTATCTGGGCGCGTATTTTTTTCCAACCAGGTCCTCCCGGACGAACCTTTTTGTAGAATTCTATCAATTTTTCATTACTTGCTGGTGGAGTGAGCAAGGTTACTGTTACCCATACCCCAACTGAGACAGGAATAATGTAGAGTAAAGTTAGAGGAAATTTCATTGATGTGAATATGGCTAAATAGGCACTCATCATTACTGAAGCAGTGATAGCGGACATTTCACTCCACGCATTGATTCGCCACCAGTACCAGCGTAAAAGATAAACCAAACCTATTCCTGCATTAACTGAAGTTATAATTGTCCAGGCAGCATAAATTGAAGTCATCATAAATGTAACTAATGCACCTATACCTGCGATAATTAAGGTGGCAATAATTGATGCTTTCACATAATGTTTTTCGGATGCATTTTTCACTAAAAATCGGCGATAGAAATCGTTAATCAAATAAGAGGCACCCCAGTTAAGTTGAGTATCAATGGTAGATAAAAATGCTGCTATAAAACCAGCCAATGCCAACCCCAATAAACCCGCGGGTAAAAACTCTACCATTACTTTGATGTAACCCATTTCTGGGTCTTTAAGATAAGGAAAAGTAACTATTGCTACCAAGCCCACCACTATCCAGGGCCAAGTCCGAATACAATAATGGGCAATATTACCCCAGAGAAATCCCAATCGTGCATGTCTTTCGTTTTTTGCTGATAGCATACGTTGTGCAAAATACGCCCCACCATCAGTATTACCTGTAGTCCACCATTGTAGTCCAATGTAGATGAAAAAAAATCCGATTGGCAATAGCGCTGAATGCCAAGGAACAATAGAGGTTATATCCTTGGCTCCTTCTACACCATACATTGAAGTTAAGTTCGCTAAAATATTAGCTATACCACCTGATTTATTCACTGCAATTATAGCCAACAATATCGATGTAAACATAGCTGTACAAAACTCAACAAAATCGGTAATTACCACACCCCAAAGGCCAGATAAAGATGTATAAACTACTGCAATAATAAAACAGAACCCAACTGCTTGCCATTTTGGTAATCCAAAGACGCCACCCAATATTTTTGCCATAGCTAACATAACCCATCCCATAACTATAGTATTGTAAACTAATGAGAAATATAATGCTCGAAATCCACGTAATGCACTCGCTGGTTTACCTGAGTAACGTAATTCTGCAAACTGTGTATCAGTAACAATTTTTGACCTACGCCAAAGCCGGGAATAGAAAAACACACCCAGCATACCCGCCATTGCACCACTCCACCAATACCAGTTACCAGCAATACCTTGAGTCCTTACCAATCCACTGACCGCTAAAGGTGTGTCTGCAGCAAAAGTTGTCGCCACAATAGATGTACCCAACAACCACCAAGGTAATTTTCTGCCTGCAACAAAATAACTTTCCATATTCTCTGTTGCTCTCTTAGAGAGATAAATCCCTAACCCGATAACTAATGCAATATAACCAAAGATAATACCCCAATCAATCGGTGCTAAAAAACCCATAATTCTATCCTCCTTTTACATGAGAAAAATGGAAAGTAGTCTATAGCAGATAGGTAATTCATAAGTTTTGACCCATTTATTAACAAATATCAAATAGTATACTATAAAAATATTAACTTGTCAAGAAGAAAATCAACGGATTACGGTAGGGGCGAATAGCAATTCGCCCCTACAATTTTACAATGCCTTTGTCTGTAATGAAGCCTGTGATGAGGCTTGCTTCTGTTACATCAAACGCAGGATTAAAGACAGGTAAGCTGGGTGCAATCCTCTTACCCGCAATCTTTCTTACCTCATCTCCATCCCTCTCCTCTATCGGAATATCTTGACCCGTCTCTATTTTCTCATCAAAGGTGCTCTTTGGTGATGCCACCCAGAATGGAACTCCATTTTCTTTTGCAAGAACAGCAAGGGAATAAGTACCTATCTTGTTTGCAGTATCGCCATTTTTGGCAATCCTATCAGCACCAACCATACAGAGGTTCACCTTTTTACTCTTCAACACCAATCCCCTTGCAGAATCACAGATAATGGTAGAAGGTATACCATTCTTTGACAGTTCCCAGGCAGTTAGTCTCGCTCCTTGCAAAAGTGGCCTTGTCTCCGGAACATACACAGTCACATTCTTCCCATTTTCCCTTGCACGATATATGGGGGCAAGGGCAGTTCCTATACCTGATGTGGCGAGTGCCCCTGCGTTACATTGGGTCATAATGACACCACCATCAGGTACGAGTGGCTCTCCAAAATCACCAATCCTGCTACACATCTGCATATCCTCTTTATGTATCTTCTCTGCTTCCTCTATGAGTAGATGGACAAGCTCCTGTAAAGAATTAACATCGCAATGTAAGATATTCTCCATTCTCTCAAGTGCATAGAAGAGGTTGACAGCGGTCGGACGAGTGCCTGCAAGCAGTTTTATATCCCCTGAAACACCCTTTCTGAGGCCTGTTATACCTTCTTTTTTGTGCACAAGAGCAGATAGTACAACACCATACGCTGCAGATACACCAATGAGTGGCGCTCCCCTCACAACAAGTCTCTTGATCGCATCTGCCATCTCTTCGGGTGATGAGAGTTTTCTGTATAGCTCCTTAAATGGCAGAAGGGTCTGGTCAAGCACCTCAACTGTCTTTCCATCAAATGATATTGTCCTGAAATTCATAGCCATATCTCCCACGAAGAACACGAAATCCTTTTTATTTGTTCTCATTATTTTTATACTTTATATTTTTGGTGTATTTCGTGTACTTAGTGGGCAAACTTAAATTGTGCACATCACAAGCCCTGTAATGAGCTTTGGATAGAAGTCAGTGGATTTCTGTGGCATTGCTTCTCTCTTTTGAGAGATTCTCCTCACCTCATCTATGCCGGTTGGCGGGAGTAAAAATAGCATCGAAAATCTACCACTATCCACCCCTTTTATACCTTGTTTTGCATCCCGCAAGTATTCTATGTTTTCCTTCCTTGCTATACTTTCCTTTGATATACCGAGTATCCCCTCTATTATGCAGGAATGGAGTACTGTTATATCAAGATTTTTATACTCCTCACTCCTATCAGGCTCAATGAATCTATCCATGATACTGCTATTTTTTAGTTCCAATCTGTAGAATTCCCCATCTATATAAAGACCAAATGTATGCCTTTTGATACCCAGGGATTCAAGCGAATGTTGCTTCTTCACAGAGAAGTAATTATTTAGCGCCTTTAAACATTCATTCTTCTCCACCTTGATATTGTATAATGCACGATGTGTGGGAAGTATAACAAGCCCATCATCAGAGGTTGATACAAATGTCACCG
>DAOUSS010000152.1 GCA_030627085.1 Candidatus Stahliibacteriota bacterium
CATTACTTCTAATCCCGGGTTGGCTGATTTGATGATATTAGCAACCTTCTTCTCAACTTCTGATTCGATATCTTCTGCGGTAGCGACCGCAATTATCACCAATTGGAAATCTTTATCCTCTAACCCCTCTATGCTCTGTATTGCTCTGAATAAAGTGCCTTCGCTATCTAAAGGAGTAGGGTGGTCATAGATAGCATCTCCTCCCTTCCAACCAACATTACTTTCTCTTGTCCAATACGATGGGATTACCATTGTAACTTTCACGGCTACATCCCCCTTTTACTTTTTTCCTCTTGTCTTTTTAAGTATTTCTCTTCACGACTTTGTATAGCTGGATGGGAAATTTTTCCTTACCCTTAGTAATTAACCCTCTCTTCTTTCTGCTTTGGCAATAAACAAGAGTTTTTTACCCTTTTTCTAAAATCCTCAACAGCTTCTTTTTCAGTGGCTTCCGTAGTAATCTTCGGTACTTCTCCACATTGTAATGGAGAGATTAAATTCCTCTTTAATATTTAGCTTTTCATTCTGGTTCATCTATCTTCCATCCACCTATCTTTTCATCGTAAATAACCATAATTTCTTTACCACTGTTATCTTTATAGGTAGCATAGTTTTTTATTTTATCTATGTTCTCGAGCTCATAATAAAAGTATTTCAAAGATATGGGATTGTTCGAGATCTCCATCAAAGTCATTAAACCCTCTATAGTAGATTCTGCACCGGAGTTTTTATTTATTTTGTTCTCGTTATCGATACCGTCGTATACCCTGCCCGTTTTTGGATCATACATAGCACGATGAGCAGGATTATTTCCTCTGAGCCACGATGCAACAAGTCCTGCCAACTTCGCATATCTTTCGTCTTCTGTCGTAATATAGAGCTGAATGAGCCCCGAGACCATAGGACGTATTCCGTAAGAAATTTGTGGAAAAACCCTTATGCTTGGGAATTCTTCTGAGTGCAGTTCAATACTATGGAGGAAATTTCTTGATATGAGAAAGAAATAGAAATTGTCCGCCTCCAACTTTGCAGATTCAGTCCAGGATGTATTGTTAAAGATTCGTCCTGCTTTAGTAAGTGCCTCTGTTTGTGTATTCCCCCAGGCATGCCAGCAGTTTTTCCAGGATAGGTGCATACCATAAAATGGGCTTTCTGAGTCACAAACTTGAAATTGAATGAGCCCTTCAACAAATTTTTTAATGATCTCTCCCAGCTCTTCATCACCATCCACACTATAGTAATCCAGCAGAGCTAAGACAACTTCAGATGTGGCATCACCGCCATGAATAAGCCATTTTGGGACCTTCACTCCATCAAAAAATTCATACTCGTCATAATGCTTTAAAAACTCCCTTATTCGGCCAAATGTAAGTTCTATATGTTCTTTTAGTTCCTTTGCGTAGACGCTATCAATTTCACTAAAAACCCTGTATCCATAACATAACGCCCGTAGCCCCCTCACAGCCCACCAATTGAAGGATTTTTTGCTCGTCCTCCCCTCTGTATTTATGGAATAATCACTTAGTATGAAGTTGTAAAACTCGCCATCCTCCTGTTCCATATACATCACAAAGTTAAGCCCCCTTCTCGCCTTTTCTAATGATACACTATTCCCACATATCACATAATGCCTCAAGTAGAGTATAGATGCTCTACTAACATCGTCAACACAGGATATACCCTCTTCAGTGGCATCAACCCATTCGTAGTCAGGATATTCAGAGTAGATATGGGTGACCATCATAAGGGTTCCACCTATATTTATAGTTTCGCACAGATGGTCTAAGTGTCTGAGGTTTATAAAGCAAGTAACACTATCTCCCGGATTTTTTAATGCTAAAACTCTGGGAACCTCAGCCAGGGTTGCTGTCGTGAACATTTGGAGCAATACTAAAAGAAATGTCATCTTGTTGATTATAGATTACAAAAAGATTCTACCTCCTCTATGTAAGGTAAGGACGGTATTCCGCCGTACCTTGCCACAGATAATGCAGCAACCGCATTGGCAAATCTAAAGATTCTGTGCAGATCTTTGTTGGTCATCCTATCATATGGTACCTCTGAAATTTTAGCGAGCATTCCTGCAACAAATCCATCACCGGCACCTGTTGTATCTCTCACTTTTATATTGAACCCAGGCTCCTTACCCTCGGTTTTATCGCTAAAAAAGTAACATCCATCTTTACCCAGCGTAATTACGAGCAGCCTGACTCCTTGTTTTAAGATATACCTTGCACTCGCTTTAATATCTGCGCTATCAGTTATAAATTCCATTTCTCCTATATCCATTTTCACTATATCTGCTAATCCAAGTACCTCTTTTATCTGAAGTCTGGCATTATCAGAACTCTCCCAGAGTGAAAGCCTCAAATTGGGATCGAAGGACACGAGCGTATTCTTGGCTTTTGCAGTTTTTACGGCAGTCAAAATTGCATCTCTACTGGGATTTGATATAAGAGAAATAGAGCCAAAATGTATTATCTTTGCCTTCTTAATGGAAATTTTGTCAATCTCTTCTTTTCTTATTTTCATATCCGCGCTCTCATATCCATAGAATTCGAAATCTCTCTCTCCTTCATCGGTCAAAGACACAAATGCTAGTCTCGTAGTGTGTTTTTTATCAAATAGCAAATTTGATACATCCACTCCGTTGTTTTCTAAGGTCCTGGCTAAAAATCTACCGAAGGAATCATCTCCAACTTTACCAACAAATGCTACCTTTTTCTCTAGTCTTGCTAATCCCACTGAAACATTGGCTGGAGCTCCACCTGCCGACTTTAAGAACCCGGGCGCATCCTCTAACCCTACATTTTTCGCGGTAGAGACAAAGTCTATTAATGCCTCACCTATGCAAATGACATCCAGACAGTCCTTGCTCATCCTTTTAAATCAAGTTTCTGGAATGATCAGGGTCTTTATCACCTTTCGTTCTTTATGATATTCAAACGCCTTTAATAATTCGCCAAGTGAAAATCTTTTTATATCAAATTCACTCAAGTCTATCTTATTGAGCGTTAATAACTCTATAGAACGACTAAAGGTGTTCGGATTGATATAACTGCCCTTTACGGTCAACTCTTTAAGATATATCTCCCAGGGCTTAATATTAATCTTTACATCCCTATCACATACACCAAAGAATACTATTCTTCCTCCCCTTCTGATCAAATCAAGAGCCAATCGCGCAGTCTGAGGATTACCGACACATTCTATCACAGTATCTGCACCATCGTAGCTGTTTCTCATTATTACATCTCTGATACCGTCTTCGGTTGAGTCTATCACTATATCTGCTTTCAACATACGAGCAATTTCTCTTCTTTCCTTGTTAGGCTCAACGACAATGACTTTACCTGCACCAGAAAGGCGAGCCAGCTGCATTATCATAAGGCCGATAGCACCTGCTCCAAGAATCACTACCGTGTCACCCATCTTTATATCTGCTAGATCCACCCCATGAATTGAGCAGGAAAGAGGTTCAGTAAGACATCCCCATTCAAATGGTATATTGTCTGGCAGGTTATACACCTGAGTTTCTGGTACAATTGAATATTCCGCGAAACCTCCGTCTATATGGACACCAAGGGCAGTGAGGTTTTCACACAGATGTATAAAACCACGCCGACAATAGTAACAATGCCCACAGGTAATATTGGGGTCAACTACCACCCTATCTCCTATTTTAAAGCGGGCAACACTCTTACCCACATCTTCAACCGTCCCAGCGTACTCATGTCCCAATATCACTGGAGGATTAGAGTTTGTACTGCCATCAAAGATATGTATATCTGTTCCACATATACCGCAGGCCCTTACTCTTATAAGTACCTCGCTCGGCATTATTTTACGAATTTTCCTCTCTTTGATTCTCATAACACCTGGCTTATAGAATACAGCAGCTTTAATTACTTCCTCCTTGTTTATATCACTCAGTTTCGATATCGTACACCTTAATCTCTTTGGGTGGTAATTTGAATGGAATACGGTCTTTGAAATGCAGGGATTCTCCAGTTTCAAAGTCTACAACGTTCTTTATACTTATTCCTGTTTTTATGAAACCTTCCGTCTTTTTCCAGTCGTGATTTATAATCCACAAAAGGCACCTCGATTTATCCTTACATCTTATATTACCTATCTCCACATAGGGATTAGGCGAGTCAAAGGTGGGCACTACTCCTGCCATTCTGCATAAGCTTTTATAAATTCGGTAGGTATTGTCGCTTTTGTAAACTTCATGCGTATTTGCCAGATAATATTCGAGTGGATAGGCAGAAAAAATTACCTTCCCTTTCCTTATAGAATTTAAGAGGATTGCAGGTCTGCCCTCTCCATCTACGGCAACGACCTTCGCCGTGGTAGGCGTGACAGGGCAAAAAGCCCTATCGCGGTAATGCCCGTTGACCTTGTAAATAAATCGTTCATTCTTTGATATATC
>DAOUSS010000133.1 GCA_030627085.1 Candidatus Stahliibacteriota bacterium
CTGTTCTGCCGGCAAAGAACTTTAAAGCCTCCTCTTCAAGCTCTTCCTGCAGTATACTTCCCGTTAATTCTCTCAAGCATTGTAGAGTCTCCTCAAGTTTAGGTAATTTTCTGAGTTCTTTTAACAATACTTTTTGTTTATCTCCCATCTTACTTTCTGCTAACAATTCCAGGGTCCTCCTTATATGATCTTTATTTCTGTTGAACTTCTGAAACATCTCAGCAGAATTCACCTCTACCCCCAAGAGGAATATAAAGAGTTTCTTGCCATCAGAGGTTAAAGTAAAACCACGAATATAACAAAGGTTCCAATCCATATTATGCACAACACTTGCTACAGTTTCAAGAATACCAGGCCAATCAACGCCCAGAACACCAAATGGATAAATATTGGGAAAGGTCTTTATTTTCTCTCGTGGTATGTATAGAATAAGGTTCTTCTTATCCTTTTCCCGTTGCCAGGCGGTAAAAAGATTGGAGATTATTTTATCCTCATTCTCGGGGGATATGCAAAGACTGCTCTGCATATTTGTAAAATTTCAAACGTTAAAGTATAAACACTCCGTTATCTTAATCAGGCTGACAATATCAATGATTTATTAAAAATCACTATCTTATTTTATTATACCCCATAAATTCCAAAATTGCAAGTTTTTTATCTCTTAACCACGAATCTCATTATTCCTTTATTCCTGATTTCATATGGCTTTCTATTATCTGCCGCTGGAAGAAGAAAAAGAGTATAACGACAGGAAGGATGACAAAAGTAGACGCAGCAGAAAGCAGTGTATAGTTAGTTGACTGTTCCTGTATAAAATATGCAAGACCAACCTGAACGGGTCTTATCGTGTCACGATTTGTCATAACAAGTGGCCATATAAACGAGTTCCACGAAGCAAGGAGAGAAAATATTGATATTGTAGCAATTGCTGGTTTAGAGAGAGGCATAGCTATTTTCCAGAGAAACCCAAGTTCCGAACAGCCATCTACAGTAGCAGCATCATATAATGCCTTCGGTATGAGTCTGAAATGCTGCCTTAAAAGGAATATAGAGAAGACATTTACCATCCAGGGGATAATAAGGGCATAATATGTATCTACCCATTTAAACGAGGCAAGTATGAGATATCCGGGAACTATATATACTGGCATAGGAACCATCATCATACCCAGAAACACAGTGAACAGTACTTCCCTGCCCTTAAATTTCATTCTGGCAAATGCGTATGCTGCAAGGGCTGAAGTGATTATGACACCCACAAGGGTAGTGAGGGCTATAAATACTGTATTCAAGAAATACCTGCCAAATGGAGCAGTTCTCCATGCCTCAGTGTAGTTTTCAGGTCTTGGATGTGTTGGGTACCAGGTTGGTGGGAACTGAACTGCCTCAATGGGCGTCTTTAAAGATGTAGCTATCATCCAGTAGAACGGAAGTAGAGAAAGAATTGTACCTACTGTCAGAATTATGTATATTATCAGTTTTTTACTCATAATAGACCCTGCTTTCAACCATTCTCCTCTGTACTATTGTAAGAGTCAATATTATAAGGAAAAGTATCATAGAGAGTGCACTTGCATATCCATAGCTTGAGTAGTTGAATGCCGTATCATAAAGATAGTAGACAAGCACATTTGTTGTCCCAAGCGGACCTCCAGCCGGGGGCCCTGTCATAAGCCATACAGGGGCAAAAACCTGAAAGGAGATTATGGTAGTCATAATAAGGACATAAAATGTAGTTGAAGAGAGCAACGGCCAGGTTATGTTTTTGAAAACAGCAAATCTGCCTGCACCGTCCACCTGTGCTGCCTCATAATAGTGACGGGGAATATTCTGAAGCCCTGCAAGGAATATAACCATATTATAGCCTATGCTTTTCCAGATCATCATAATTACTATTGAGAGAAGGGCAAGCGAGGGTCCCGCAAGCAAACTTGGGAGATCCCTACCCGTCATAATTTCAAATATACCTCTCCACTCAGACAACCAGCCCTGTGGGGGAATACGCAGGAGAGTGAGAATATAATTGGCAAGTCCTATTTTGGGGTGATACACCCATTTCCATATCATAGATATAGCAACTATGGAGGTAACCACGGGAAGGAAAAAGGTAGTTCTGTAAAAACCAAGTGCCCTAATCTTGGAGTTGAGTAGAAGTGCTATAAGGAGAGAGAAGAAAATACAGAGGGGAACAACGAATATAACATACCATATTGTGTTTGTGAGCGACTGCCAAAAGTACGAATCACTAAGCGCTCTCAGATAATTGCCAAATCCTACAAGTCTCTCAGCTCCCCCTATCCCCCACTTATAAAGACTTACCCTCATCACATAGAGTATAGGGAGAAACCTGAAAACTGCAATTATTATGATGGCAGGAAGAAGATAGAGGATTGGTCTTATAAAAGAATTCTTTTTCCCCATTTATCCTTTTGGGATGTTCACCTCGCCTCTGGCGGGGTAGGGATGTTTATAGGTTATGTAAGAAGTTAGTCTACTATTTAGATAGTGTGTTAGATTCTAACAAACCAACAAACCAACCAACTCTTTACTATTGTATCTTCTCGTCCTCTTAATCTAATCTCTTGAATAGTGCTCAATCCGCTCTTTAATCCACTCCCAATTTGGATTTCCGTGTTCAAAGAAAGATTTAAAGTTGTCTTTAAGCCACTCGTAGTAATCATCTTCGGTGTACTTACAGAAAGTCTCCACAATTACCTCTTTAGAAATATCCTCGGGTATCTCTATCCCTATGTCTTTGAATTTATCTTCTAAAAATTCTTTTACAACTTCACGATCAAGCATTTATCATTCCTCCTTCGAATTCGGTCTTGGTATATGACTATTAACCCCGTGTTTGTCATAGCATTCAAACACACATTTGCAAAAACTAATCATTCTCTTATCATTATTTGCGACAGCCTGTTTATACATTTTTATAAAATATCTCTTGCCAGCTTCAGTTTGAGAATAGTTTTTTTTCATAAGGTTGTGTTCCATACATAGAGTTTGTCCATTATCTATTGTATTTGTTCCTCCTTTATCTTTGGGTTTTATATGATCCGTACATATCTCGATACCATCTTGTCTGCCTCGGCCACAAACTACACATTGATAATTATCTCGTTTGAAGATTTTCTCTTTCACATCTGGTGGGAAATCAAATAACTCGATTTCCTTTACATAATCTGGATCGAATCTATATATTCCTTTTCTTACCTTTATTAATTTACCTTCTTGATGAAACTTGCGAATTTGCCTCCAAGTATCACGAGGTTTTCTCCCATACAGTTTAAGGTATTGCTCTTCGACCCAATCTACGACGGGGCCGTGTGGTAAATCCTCATTTGGATGTTTCTTGAAAAACTCCATGACCAAATCTCCAATACTTTTAGCCATTATTCTACCTCCTAGACTATTTAAAGTTTAAGTTGATAGATTTTTGCTTCATTTATTAGCCTTTGTCTTGCGAGTCCACAATAATTCTTGTCAATTTCAACCCCAATCCCTCTCCTGTTTGTTAAAGCGCATGCAATTAAAGTTGAGCCACTTCCAAGAAAAGGATCAAGAACAACATCGCCAACAAAACTAAATAGTTTTATGCATCGTCTTGGTAATTCTACAGGAAATGGTGCAGGATGACCAATTCTTTTCTTACTCTCACCCACAAAATTCCATACCCCATTTGTCCATTCCATAAACTCCTTTTTAGTTATATCTGATTTTCTACTACCACTAGATTTCTTCCATCTTTTTTTATACAGCACTACAATCAATTCAACTGGAGCAATAACATAAGGAGCAGAAGCACTTAACCACGAACCCCACGCAGTCCTTCTCGAAATATTACCTTCGTTCCACACAATAGTAGAATGATATTTAAATCCCACCTGTTTAGCAATTGTAGTCAAATCTGCTCCAACACTTTGTTGTCCCCCCTTGTTTTTATCAAGAGGAATATTTAAACAAAATCTCGCATCATCTTTCAATAGTCTATAACATCTTGCAAGCCACTTCCTTGTAAAAGACAAATAATCTTCGTAGAACATTTTATCATCGTGAGAGCTATACTTAATGCCCACATTATATGGAGGAGAAGTAACAATCAAATCAATTGTTTTTTCTTTAATACAAGCTGTGCTTAAAAAATCAGTATTGTAAATACATATTGAATTTTTATGAAAATAGGGCTTAACCCTAGTAGTAGTCTCATAGGAAACAGGTTTTTCTCTTATCAGAGTAGTCTCTAAATTTTGGCTTTTTCTCAAACACTCTTCGAGACTTTTTTGGCTGAATCGTCTCTGCCCTCCTGAGGTTTTTGTGGGAGAAAGCAAACCGCGTTTTTCCATACGATAGATTGTAGACGGACTGACTCCAAGATAACAAGCAGCTTCTTTTGTGGTATATACAGTTTTATCTTCCATAATTATCCCGAATTATGCGTTATCGTGGTAAATTGCGTAGGGCAAACCTTCAGGTTTGCAAAAAGGTGCTTATGTTCGCAAGGCTAGAGCCTTGCCCTACGACATTGATAAAAATTAACGACTAGGATTATTGCTTCTTATAACATATCAGTATTTACCTCTTTGTTTAATTATACACCAAAATTTGGGTTTTGTCAATAAAAAAGAGATGCTGGAATTTTCACAACGAAGGCAGGGAGACCACTAATTACAGGTGATCAGTAATCGGTTATCAGTCACCGTAAGGCGTAAAGCGTAGGGGCGAACGGCCGTTCGCCCGTACAATCGTAAGGCGTAATTTACTATCTACAATCTGCAATCTAAAATCTCACCGCTTATCGCGACCATGACAGGCTGTGCAAAAAGTAGGGATCTGGTAGCCGCAGACTTCAGTCTGCGAATAGAAGATGCTGTTCTGGATTCAA
>DAOUSS010000158.1 GCA_030627085.1 Candidatus Stahliibacteriota bacterium
TGAGGATAAAGGGAGGATGATGAGAAAGTGGAAAGGACAAGCGATGCTCAACCAAACAAATTTATCCTGTTTACCCCGTGGGATATGTGAACTATTCAACGGGGTAGAGTGCGGAAGCCTGCCCCATGAAATGCTTGCTATTTCATAGGGGCTACTCTATCGGGACCAGAGAGACCAAGTAAAAAGTTAAAAGGCAAAAGGAAGAAAATAAATGGTTGAAAGAAATAGAGATTTACGGGATAGACTCTTTAAGTTTGCTGTGGATGTTATTAGATTTTTAAGAACCTTACCCTATAGAAGAGAGTATGATGTCTTTACCCTGTGAAATAAATTAGTGTATAATTCCTGTGTATTGCCGCTATTCAATGCCTTTAATAAAAGGGGTTGTAGTAGAGTTAGCCAAAGTATTTCACAGGGTGAAGGTATCAGTTATCAAAATCAGCCACTTCTATGGGGGCGAATTATG
Source organism: Candidatus Stahliibacteriota bacterium (assembly GCA_030627085.1). GTDB lineage: Bacteria > Hydrothermota > UBA3073 > UBA3073 > UBA3073 > UBA3073. Next base: position 467 of record DAOUSS010000158.1, read on the forward strand.
AGGAAAGCCAGGCGTCTGTGAGTAAGAAAGAGTTTGAGAATAAAATATCCATTTGCTTAAAAGAAGCAAAAGAATCCAACTATTGGTTAAGAATCATAAAAGAACTGGGTATAGGCGATCAAAAAGAGTGTATTAGGTTAGTTCAAGAATCGTCAGAGTTTTCAAATATTTTTGCGTCAATCATTGTCAAATCTAAATCCCATAATTAGAATCAATTTCCTTTTTCCTTTTGCCTTTTAACTTTTACCTTTTACTAATTACTAACTCTGTGTCTTCCGTGGGAGAAAAAATTTTTCTTGACAAACTAAAGTTCTTGGGTTATAATCCATCATAACAAAGGAGATTATGTGACAGAGAATAAACACATTTTTTACCAGTACACTGGGTACGGGAAATCGCGTGTGTCAAATCCCCACTAACTATCTTTACCTCGCACCCTTTTTTATATAATACAGCCCACTAAACACACGAAGTTCATAATATAGCCCACGGAATTCACGGAGTTCACTGAAAATAAAGAAAATAAATTCCGTGTCTTTCGTGTCCTTAGTGGGAGAAAAAACCGTGTCCTCAGTGGGAGAAAAACCGTTTAGAGGTGGGTACTATAAAATGAAACGACTCAATGAATGTCAAACTCTTGCAGCAAGAGAAAAGACTTTGCTGTGTCGTTGTCGTGAGGCTATTCACAAGATCTCTCCTAACGCAGAGGTAATTCTCTATGGTTCCAGAACCCGTGGCGATGCAGAGCCAGAATCTGACTACGATCTCCTTATTTTGGTAGACGAGCCTGTGGACCTTACACAGGAAGACATTTTTCGTCGCCAATTGTTTCCTATTGAGATTGAGACAGGGTGTGTATTCACTGTGAATGTCTATAGTTACAAAGATTGGAACAGCCACTTGTATAGCGCAATGCCATTTCATCAAAATGTAGAGAGAGAGGGTATAATTCTATGAGACAAGAGACCAAGACCTTAATCCTCTATCGTATGGAGCGGGCTTATGAAGCACTCGATGAAGCCTTGATTCTCACACTCTTCCATCAGAAGTTTGTGAAGCCTGGAGTTGTAGATGCAGAGATGGGTAGGCTGTATGATAAGTTATTCGATACCCGCCAGAAAGGGGATTATGCAGATTTGGTGTATTTCAACCTTGACGAAGTACGACCGTGGTTTGAGGAGACCAAGAATTTTGTTGACTCTTTAGAAAAATTAATAAAGAAGGAATTGGCAACAATAACTTAATTATTTATCCCGTTTACCCCGTAGAGGCGTAGCTATCCAACGGGGCTTGCCCCGTAGGGAGGAACAGCTTGTCCCGATCCTTCGGGAACCGTACCGGGGTGTCCCGATAGAATAGCGTGGCATTCCACGGGATAAATCCTTCGTGGGAGAAATTAGCCCACTGAAAAAGAAATAGAAAAAAATAATTTCCGTGCTCTCCGCTTGCCCCGTAGGGACGAATGACCGTATCGGGGTGCCCTTCGTGGGAGAAAAAACCGTGGGAGAATATCTTTGGCAAAAGCATGAAAACTATGGGTAATTAAGATTTTCCTTTTTACTTTCAGCTTTTTCCTTTTAACTTTTACCTTATCTATTGTGCAAATAGTTGAGCCTGACCCCGTATTTCTAACTTTATACTCTGTGGGAGAGAAGTTTGAGAAAACAACAAAGGAATTAAATGAAAGGCAGAAAAGAGCAATAGACTATTTAAGGCATGAGGAAAGGATAACAAATAAGAAATATCAGGAAATAAACAAAACAACCAAAAAAACGGCAACAAGGGATTTACAAGAATTAGTTAATCTAACAATTCTTATTAAGAGAGGCAGAACTGGTAAAGGAGTATATTATAGTTTAAATCCGACTTATAAAGGGGACATAAGGGGACATAAGGGGACATAAGAGCTGCCTAAAATTTAGGTAATGATTAAAAAGAAACCGGTTATCATTATGGCAGTTGGTTCAGGCAACAGAGATTAGCTTTGAAGTAGAAAAACTATGAACTATGAGCCATGAACTATTAACTATTTACTGCCCTTTTTCTCTTGACATCTCACGGTCTGTGTGATATAATTCTATCCATAATAGAGGGAACAAGATAAACTTTTAATTTTTTAAGCCTGACCCTTGACCTTCATCAGATGTGCCGATTTTGGTTGGAGATAGTACTAAATTTAGAAAACAGACGGTTCGGCTGAGCTCACCGAAGACGGGCTGGAAGCCAGAAATACCATTTGGCAGAACTTTGAAAGATACTCTGGATTACTGGAGGAAAAGAGTGTAAAGGAAATCCAAGACACTTGTAGCAAAAAGAATTTTTATTGTTGATTTTGAAATAGATGAAGCACAAGCATAACCGCAATCCAAGTAACCTTATTATCGCTAATAAGGAATTAGAAAGAGAAAGAAGTATCATGGAAGTGAATGATTTGGTGAGGTTGTTTAAGGCGGTTGGGAATAAGCGGCGGCTTGAGATTTTAAGATTGCTCATTACCGAGGGCGAAAAGAATGTTTCAGAGGTGTGCGAGCATCTCGGGATCTCCTATGTGAGTGCATCCCGGCATCTCTTGCAGTTAGAAAGAGTTGGGTTGTTAAAGAATCGTCAACAAAGCCTCTGGGTCTACTATTCTATCAACGATACGTCCTCCGTGACCTGTAAGGAGATCATTGAAATGGTGAGGCAGAGAATATAACCTTATTATCGCTAATAAGGAACAGGAGGTAGAATTGAACTCGTGGGAGGTTTTGGTATATCTAATTATCGATAATAAGATAATGAAGTTTGGAGGTGCGAAAGATTGGTGCTGTGGTTTGGTCTTATTATCGCTAATAAGGAAATGGAGTTGAGGATAAAGGGAGGATGATGAGAAAGTGAAAAGGGCAAGCGATGCTCAACCAAACAAACCAAATGAACCAAATAGACGAGATAAAATGGTCGCTGTCCCCTATTTCCTCGAATATGAAAAGTTATCTCATATTTCTGCAAGAACCGCAAGTAGAGAATTAGAGGAATTATGTAAAAAGGGAGTTATTGAAAAGAAAGGCAAAGGCCCAGCAGTATATTATCTTTTGGCGAGATTTGGCGAGATCTGGCGAGGTAAGGGTAGAAAAAAGAGAAATTCCACAAGTTAGAAATAGATGAAAGGCAGAGAAAAACGATAGAGTATCTCAGGAAAGAAAAGAAAATAACGAGACAAATTTATTATGAGATAAACAACATAGGAGATACATACGGTAAAAAAGAGCTGAAAGATCTTATACAAAAGAAGATTATTAAAAAGATAGGCAAAGGGAAAAATACATATTATGTATTAGTGACCGATTAGTCAGAAAGAAAATATTGAACGGTTCGACTGAGTTCACCGAAGACAGAAAAGGCAGAAAGAAAGGTGTTTTTCTATGAATTCAGGTAATACGGTTCGACTGAGGCTTCCGTTGAGTCAGCCGAAACGTTCACCGAAGACAGATATCCCAAATTTATCCCAAATTTTCAGAAGACTTCTTCAGGAAAATTGAAACCTTGATTGGGCTCATTACCAACTTACGAGTTTCAAAGGAAAAATCATCTGGAACATCATGGATTTAATAGAGGAGAGAGTAATAACTTCGGTGAACTCAGTTGAACCGAGAGGAAAACTTGTCTGCCGATAGGTAGACATTCAGTTTCGTGACAGTATTGTTCATTGAATTTCCCATTATGTTTTTCAGGTAGTCTTTTCCTTCTCCCTACGTTCTACGCTTTATTTATCCCGTGGAATGTGACCCGCCCTGTGGAAGCAGAGCTATTCAACAGGGTAACTATTCCA
>DAOUSS010000013.1 GCA_030627085.1 Candidatus Stahliibacteriota bacterium
ACAGGGATTGGAAGAGAATAGTAGTTTGAATCTGTGTAATTTTTTCTAAAATCTGCTTGTCCCGTAGAAGCGTAGCTATTCAACGGGGCTTGCCCTGTTAGATAATACTTCATATCTAACGGGGTGAATAATCAGGTATAATGAACATTATACCAGGGAGGTAGTTATGAAGATACAGCCAATTGGTAGAAGGGTGCTCGTTGAGCGCCTGGAACCAGAAGAGATTAAAAAAGGAGGGATAATAATCCCTGATACAGCAAAAGAAAAGCCTCAGCAGGGTAAAGTAATTGCAGTTGCTAAACCGGGTAAGGACGAAGAACCGATACAGGTAAAGAAAGGAGATAAGATATTATTTGGCAAATATGCAGGCACAGAGATAGAGATGGATGGCAAGGAATATCTTATGATGCAGGAGGATGATATTCTCGGTATAATAAAAGAATAATTATGAAGCCACAGATTACACAGATTTATTAAATCCATAAAAATTCGTGCAATCCGTATCTGTGAGATCAGTGGCTAAGAAGGAGGTGTAATTATGGCAGCGAAAGAGATAATTTATAGTGAGGAAGCGAGGGCAAGGATACGAGATGGTGTTGAAAAATTGACAAATGCGGTCAAGGCGACACTGGGCCCTAAAGGAAGAAATGTAGGTCTGGAGAAGAAGTTTGGTGCCCCGACAGTTACAAAAGACGGTGTTACTGTTGCAAAGGAGATAGAACTTGAGGATCCATTTGAGAATATGGGAGCACAGATGGTGCGTGAGGTGGCTTCAAAGACATCTGATGTAGCCGGAGATGGAACCACAACCGCCACAGTGCTTGCTTGGTCAATGTATAAAGAGGGAATAAAGAATGTTGTTGCTGGAGCAAATCCAATGGCATTAAAGAGGGGTATAGAAAAGGCAGTGGAGAAGGTTGTAGAGGAACTGAAGGAGATATCTGCCCCCGCATCTGGAAGGACTGAAATTGCTCAGGTTGGTAGGATCTCAGCAAACAACGATGAGGAGATAGGGAATATAATTGCAGATGCTATGGATAGGGCAGGTAAGGATGGTGTTATCACGGTTGAAGAAGGAAAAGGCGTTGGCTTTGAACTTGACCTCGTTGAGGGGATGCAGTTTGATAGAGGTTACATATCTCCTTATTTTGTAACAAATCCCGAGAAGATGGAGGCAGTTCTTGAGGAGCCGTATATCCTTATACACGATAAGAAAATCTCAGCAATGAAGGATTTCTTGCCAGCATTAGAGAAGGTAGCGCAGTCGGGTAAACCACTGCTTGTAATAACAGAGGATTTAGAAGGAGAAGCGCTTGCTACGCTGGTCGTCAACAAGATTAGAGGAACACTTCAGTGCTGTGCAGTGAAGGCACCGGGATACGGTGATAGGAGAAAGGAGATGCTGGAAGATATTGCAGTCCTTACAGGTGGAAAGGTCATCTCTGAAGAGAAGGGAATGAAACTTGAAGCAGCAAGGCTGGAAGATCTTGGAAAGGCAAAGAAGGTAAGGATTGACAAGGAGAATACAACAATAGTAGAAGGACTTGGTTCAAAGGCAGATATACAGGCGAGGATGTCGCAGATAAAGTTGCAAATAGAAGAGACAAAGTCCGATTATGATAGAGAAAAACTTCAGGAGAGGCTTGCCAGACTCGCTGGTGGTGTTGCTGTAATAAATGTTGGTGCAGCTACAGAGGTTGAGATGAAGGAGAAGAAGGCAAGAGTTGAGGATGCACTCCATGCAACCAAGGCAGCGGTGGAAGAAGGCACTGTCCCTGGTGGAGGTGTGGCATATTTGAGATGTATTCCAAAACTTGAAGAGTTGAAATGTGAGGGTGATGAGGCGATAGGAGTAAATATTGTGAAACGTGCACTTGAGGAACCTGTAAGGCAGCTGATTGCAAACGCCGGGGAGGAGCCATCTGTAATACTGAATAGAATAAGGGAAGATAAAGACAAGAACTTCGGATTTGATGTTGAAAAGTGCGAGTTCACTGATATGGTCAAGGGAGGAATTATAGACCCCACAAAGGTGACGAGGATTGCCCTGCAGAATGCAGCGTCCGTTGCCTCACTCCTCGTTACAACAGAGGCTATGGTAGCCGAAAAGAAAGAAGAGGAACAGGCACCACCTGCAATGCCCCCTGGTGGCATGGGTGGATACGGATATTAAGGATATACTATTTGGTGGGTGTGTGACAGTTTTGCCACACACCCATAGAGGGAGGTTGGATTTATGCCTACTTATGAGTATGAATGTACTCACTGTGGACACAGGTTTGAGCAATTTCACGGGATGAGCGAAAAGGTAAATATTCTTTGTCCTTTGTGTAGGGAAAAGGCGAGAAGATGTATTACAAGTGTAAACGGTTTTATATTGAAGGGTTCGGGCTTCTACCAGACCGATTATAAAAATAAGGAAGAGAAAAAGAGAACAGAGGGAGAGAAAAAGTAGGTAGTTCGGTTTTCAATATGTAATGTTTGTATATTTACCTGGCTCCAGGACAAGACTGTTACTATATGCGCATAGGATACTTAAGACAAGGAAGATAGATATTCCTGTTATTTCTGTTGGAAATATAAATTTTGGGGGGTCTGGGAAGACCCCCTTTACTATATATCTATACAATCTCATACAGAAACCTGCCTGCGTATTGAAGAGGCCCTACAGGGATGAAACACTTCTCTATAAGAGGTATAATATTCCCGTATCCGAAGGAAAGAATCGCTTGAAATTTGCCCTCCATGCGAGGGAGTTAGGATATGAGGCAGTCCTACTGGATGACGGCTTCCAGTACTTGAGAATACAGAAAGCGCTTGACATTGTGCTTATAAACGCAAGAAGTGGTATAAGCGGATTTCTGAGAGAGCCTCCATCAGGTCTCAAAAGGAGTGACATAGTTGTGATAACAAGCCCGACAGAGGGATTTAACACGAGCAGGTTGAAACATAGTTTATCAAAGCTGGTCAAAGATAAACCTATTATGGAGGCATTTTATAAACCCATCTCATTTGTTGATATAAATGTTAATGAAAAGCCTCTCTCATATTTTACAGGAGAGAAAGTTATACTTCTATCAGCTATAGCGGATCCTGTTTCATTTGAATATACTGCAAGAGCAACAGGAGTGAGGCCTCTCTTTCATATAAAATTTATAGACCATCACGAATATAATTTGAGAGATATTATAAAAATCAAAAAGAGGGCTCACCTTCCCATAATAACCACTGAAAAAGATATGGTGAAACTTGAGAGGCTGCATCCTGATATTGATATATACGCATTAAAGGTTAAATTAGAACTAAAGGAGCAGGAGGTGCTTACTGAGAAAATTCAGGTCCTGTTCTGAAATTCCCAATCTTACTGTACACTTTTATTTATCTTCTTAATTGTTATGCTGTATAAAGACGCTGGTGTAAATGTAGAGAAGAAGGAATCTCTGCTATCGTATGTAAAGAAGTTTTCGGGTGAGATAGGTAGATTTGGAGGAAGGTTTTCACTTGGCAAAAAAACGCTTGTTGCATCTGTTGACGGCGTTGGCACCAAACTGCTTATCGCCCTTTCGCTTCAAAAACATGATACGGTTGGAGAGGACCTTGTAAATCACTGTGTAGATGATATACTCTGTGAAGGGGCAAAACCGCTCTTCTTTATGGATTATATAGGTATAGGTAAACTGAACGAGGCAATATTTGAGGGTTTAATTTCTGGAATAGTAAATGGCTGCAAGAAGAACGGTATTGTTCTTCTTGGAGGAGAGACCGCTGAACTCCCTTCTTTCTATACAGGCGACAGATACGACCTCGTTGGGTTTATTGTTGGTATGACGGATGAAAGAATGGCAGGAAATGATATAAGAGAAGGCGATGTGCTTGTAGGATTGCCTTCAAATGGACTTCATACCAATGGATACTCACTTGTAAGAAAGATTATTGAGGAGAAAAAACTATCTCTTGACAGGTATATATCCGAGTTTGGGCATACTTTGGGAGAGGAGCTTATGAGAGTCCACCGCTCATACCTTGGCCTTTTGTCTTGTTTTCCTCCTTTCTCGTCCTCCTCTTCTCTTCCGACCATAAAGGGGATAGCACATATAACAGGTGGCGGTTTTTACGGCAACATACCAAGAGCCGTTCCCGGTGGATACGGAGTTGTTATAAAGGGGAATAGTTGGGAGGTCCCACCCGTATTCAAATTTATAAAAGAAATGGGCAAGGTGCCCGAAGATGAAATGTACAGGGTATTTAATATGGGAATAGGTATGGTGTTGATCGTGGATAGAAACAGAGCAGATACTATGCTGAATAGACTTGGAGAGGGCTATATAATAGGCGAAGTTACAAAGGACAGGGGTTTGGTTTTGGCATTTTAGTATTGACTTATACATTTTTTTGTGGTATAATACTTAGCAATGGTCTACAAAGAGAAAATCAAAGTTATAAACTCTCTTGGGCTCCATGCGCGCCCTGCATCTATGCTGGTGCAGGTTGCAAGCAGATATAATTCTGATATCACACTGTCCAGAGACGAAATGAAGGTTAATGCAAAGAGTATTATGGGGGTGATGATGCTTGCTGCTGAAAAAGGAGCAGAAGTTGAGATAGAAGCAGCGGGAGATGATGCTAAAGAGGCGGTGGCTGCCATCAAAGAACTTTTTATCCGTAAATTTGATGAAGAATGAAGAGAAAGAGAAATAAGATATTACGAGGTATACCTGCATCTCCGGGAATTTCACTTGAAAGGGTGTTACTCCTTGAAGGAGAGCATAGTCTCGTTATGGAGTATGGTGTAACTGATATTGAAAAAGAGGTAGAGAAGTTCAAGGAGGCGGTGAAGCGTACAAAAGAAGAGATTACCACTATCAAGGATAAACTTGAAGAGGTGACCGATCCATACAGCGCGAAGATATTTGATGCACAGCTTCTCTTTCTTGAAGACAGAATTATAATCCAGAGGACCATCCACAATATAAAGAGAAACAAGAGAAACGCTGAGTATGTGTTTGAGCGGACTGTGCGGGATATGGCTTCATCTCTGGATAGGGAGAAGAGTGTATTCTTCAAGGATAAGTGGGGAGAGATGGGCGATGTTGTATCAAGGGTCATCAGAAATATCAGGGGAAAGAGTTCAGCAATTTATGAGGAGATAGCGAAGGAGTGTAATATTATTGCCCACTATATTCCAGCCTCTAATATGGCACTGTTACCGAGAAAACGTGTCAAAGGTATTGTAACAGAGATGGGTGGCAAGACTTCGCATACGAGTATAGTTGCAAGGGCATTTGGCATTCCAACAGTAGTAGGCGTGCAGGATATACTGAAATATGTAAGTGATGGAGATTTCATTATTGTAGATGGCACAAGAGGGATTGTGGTCATAAATCCGGATGAATCTACCCTGAAGACCTACGAGGAAAGAAATCGTAGATACACAGATTATATGAATGGACTTGTGAATCTGTCAGACATTTCACCGACAACAATAGATGGTCATACGATTGAACTCTCGGCAAATATTGAGTTGCCTATAGAGATTGAGTCCGCTCGGAACCATGGAGCGAGAGGCATTGGACTTTTCAGGACAGAATTTCTGTTTATGGATGCAATTCCAACTGAAGACGAACAGTTTAAGGTGTATAAATATTGTGCCGAAGCAATAAAGCCCGATTCAGTGATAATAAGAACCGTTGATATTGGCGGTGATAAGCTCTTGCAGGATGCGTCACTCAGTGACGCAAATCCATTTCTGGGATGGAGGGCGATAAGGGTATATATTAAAGAGAAAAAAATATTGGAGACACAGCTGAGGGCAATATTAAGAGCCTCTGTTTATGGTAATATAAAGATTATGTTTCCTCTCGTATCAGCAATGGAGGAAATAAAATTCCTAAAAGATATATTGAATAAAACGCAGAGAAAATTGAAGAAAGAGGGTATACAATATGACAAGCATATAGAAGTTGGTATTATGATAGAGGTTCCATCTGCTGCAATTCTTGCAGAGGATTTTGCAAAAGAAGTTAACTTTTTCTCTATAGGTTCAAATGACCTTACACAGTACACCCTTGCCTGTGATAGGGGAAATCCAAGGGTGGCTAATATCTTCAAGCCATTACATCCTGCCGTTTTGAAACTTATTAAGAGCACGGTGGATGCGGGTCACTTGCAGGATATATGGGTGGGACTTTGCGGAGAATTGGGCAGTGAGACGATTGCAATACCTGTCCTTCTTGGATTAGGGCTTGATGAGTTATCTGTGTGTCCCGCATCAGTGCCAGAAGTGAAGAGCGTGATAAGGCATCTCACTGTGGTGGAGTGCCATGAAATAGCATCAAAGGTGCTTTCTATGTCTTCTGCCGAGGAGGTAGAGGGGTATCTCACCTCAATAATCAAGGAAAAATTTGTAGGAATAGAAGATATCCTGTTGGGTATGTGATTTGGAGAGTTCTGTCTTGAAGTTAATTGATTCTCGGTAAAAAAGGTATCCACAGGATCCGTATGGATAAGCAAGGAGAAATGGAGAAAACAAGAAAGAGAGAAAGATTTACGGGTGTAGATAAGCAGAATATGAAAAGAGTCCTGAAAGATTTTCCGCAACAGGTTATGGATGCGATACGGATAGGTGAAGAAGCAAAAATTTCCCGTCTTAATTTTAACAGCATCGTATTCTGCGGTATGGGCGGTTCTGCTATTGGCGGAGATATAATGGCGAGCCTTGTTAAATCCGTTCCTGTTTCGGTCCTTCGGTCTTACGATATACCAGAATGGGTTGGAGAAGATACCCTTGCATTTGTGGTTTCTTATTCGGGTAATACCGAGGAAACCCTCTCTGCGTATAAAAAGCTCAAAAAAAGTGGAGCAGACATAATTTGTATAACGTCCGGTGGCAAACTTACAGAGGATAAACCCCCTTTAATCGTAAGGATTCCGTCTGGTTTCCAGCCACGATGTGCAATCGGGTATCTATTTTTTCCGGCATTTATGGTGTTACGAAAATTGAGTGTAGTAGATTTCGATATAGACGAGTTATTGAGTAAACTAACCAATATGAGTAGGAATCAGGACAATGAGGATAGTGTTGCGTTCACTCTTGCATCAAAATTGGTTGGTAGATTTCCTGTTATATACGCAGCATCGCCACTTGAACCTGTTGCAAGAAGGTGGCAGGCACAATTTAATGAGAATTCCAAGGTGCTTGCACACGTAAATATCTTCCCAGAACTCAACCACAACGAGATGGTAGGATTTGGAAGTCCAGAGATTGACAATCTGGTTATAATTTTGAGAGACCCAGAGTATAATCCGCGAATACAAAAGAGGATAGAGATAACAAAGGGTATTATCTCTCGTTATACATCAGGCTTAGAGGAAGTTTATACGGAGGGAAATTCACTGCTTACAAGGCTCTTCTCCCTTATATATATTGGTGACTGGACAAGTTACCATCTTGCAATAAAGAGAGGTGTTGATCCAACACCGGTAGACAGGATAAAATACCTGAAGAAGCAATTGGACGCAGATAGATATCGTAATTAGGTCATTGAGTTATTAGGTAATTAGGTTATTAAGTAATTGGGTTATTAGGTTATTGAGTCAAAAAAAGTATGTAGGCACGGTTTCAAACCGTGCAGACAATAGCACAGATTAAATTTATGCCTACAATTTGGAATAAAAAATCAGTGTAATCAGTGTTCACCCCGTTAAATAACTTGAAAATAAACGCCAAAGTCTTACCAAAACAGTTCTATTTAACGTGGTTCGCCCTGTTAAATAAAGATAAACAATAGCTATTTAACGGGGTAAATCTGCGTCCCAAAAAAGGAATATGAAACTCATACTTCCAATAGCGGGTGAGGGGACAAGACTGAGACCCCATACATATACAGTTCCAAAGGCACTAATTCAGGTGGGGGGAAAAGCCATAATCGCTCATATTCTTGATGGTATACTTTCGTCTGTTACAATAGAAGAAGTTATATTTATAGTTGGGAGGCTTGGAGAGAAAGTAGAGAATTATATCAATAAGCACTACAATATAAAGGCCACATACATTGAGCAGACTGAACGTCTGGGTCTTGGGCACGCAGTATTCCTTGCAAAGGATAGATTTAAGAGATGGGACCCCGCACTTATTGTTTACGGGGATACTATATTTAATGTTAACTTAAAGAAGGCAATAGGAGAGGTTGATGGATGTATTGGAGTCAAAGAGGTAAAGGATCCGAGAAGATTTGGTGTCGCAGAGGTAAAAAATGGGGTTATACAAAGGCTCGTTGAGAAGCCACAGAATCCAGCGTCGAATCTTGCAGTAGTTGGAGTAAACTATATAAAAAACACAAAGCTTCTCTTCGCTTTATTGGAACAGATGATTAAAAAAGGTAAGAAGACAAAGGGGGAGTTTCAGCTCACCGATGTCTTTCAGCTTATGATAGAGGAAGGTGTAAGGCTTGAAACCTTTATGGTGGATGAGTGGTATGACTGCGGCAAGCCCGAAACATTACTTCTTACAAATAGATATATCTTAGAGAAAAACGGGTATTATGAAAAACAGAAAGATACAGTAATTCTACCTCCTGTATATATACACCCGACTGCAAAGGTAACAAGGTCAGTAATAGGACCTTATGTATCTATATCTGAGAATGCCCGCATAATCTCTTCAATTATCAAGGATTCCATAATAGGAGAAGGTGCATATATAGAGGGGTATGTTCTTGCTTCGTCAGTAATAGGAGAACACGCAATCTGTAAAGGAACATTCAAACATCTGAATGTTGGAGATTCATCGAGTGTGGAAACAACGTAATCATATTAAATGTAAAATCAAGCATTGAAAATCTCGAACACGATAAATTCTAAATCCGAAATTCTAAATACTAAACAAATTCCAAATCTCAATGTTACAAATATATTTGGAATTTGAATAATTTGAATTTAAATATTGTTTAGGATTTAGTGCTTAGAATTTAGGATTTCAGAAAAATGAGATTTAGAAATTGCTATTTAGAGTTTTGATCTCTAACCTTACTATGGAGGGGGCTGTATGTCAAATCATCGCTTTCTTACATCAGAGTCGGTTACAGAGGGGCATCCAGATAAAATTTGTGACCAGATATCCGATGCTATTCTTGATGAAATAATAAGAGAGGACAAAACCGCAAGGGTTGCCTGTGAGACATTTGTCTCCGTGGGTCTTGTAGTTGTCGGGGGTGAAATAACTACACGGGTTTATGTTGATGTAAATAAACTCGCAAGGGATGTTATAAAGGAGATAGGTTACACAGATCTAAATTATGGATTTCATTACGGAACCTGTGCGGTGGTGAACACAATAGGAAGACAGTCACCTGATATTGCACAGGGAGTTGATACAGGTGGTGCAGGCGATCAGGGACTTATGGTGGGATATGCCTGTAAGGAAACTCCAGAACTTATGCCTATGCCTATAATCCTTGCGCATAAACTTGCGAGGCAACTTGCCTATGTGAGGAAGAAAAGAATAATTCCCTGGCTTGGCCCAGATGGTAAATCGCAGGTGACAGTTGAATATATTGATGGTGTGCCCAGAAGGATTGAGACAGTAGTTGTGGTATCTCAACATACAGAGGCTGTTCTTGATTCATCCGGGAGATATATGACAGAGAATGCAAAGAATGAAATCATAGAAAAGGTTATAAAAAATGCCATTCCTCAAGAACTTATAGACAGAAAAACAAAGATATTTGTGAATCCAACAGGCAAGTTTGTTATAGGTGGACCACAGTGTGATACGGGGATGACAGGGAGAAAGATAATAGTTGATACATACGGTGGTCTTGCACTCCATGGTGGGGGAGCATTTTCGGGTAAGGACCCGACAAAAGTTGACAGATCTGCATCGTATATGGCGAGATACATTGCAAAAAATATCGTTGCAGCGGATTTTGCTGAAAGATGCGAGATTCTGCTTGCCTATGCCATAGGAGTTGCAGAGCCAGTATCTGTTGCAATAAGCACATTTGGAACAGGGAAAATTCCTGATGAAGATATCCTGAAGCGCGTCAAGAGGGTTTTTCCGCTTACACCGAAAGGCATAATAGAAAAGTTAGATCTCTTGAAGCCCATATACTACAAAACTGCCTGCTATGGCCACTTTGGGAGAGAGGAAGAAGGATTCACCTGGGAAAAGAAGGATATGGTGGATGTCCTGAAATGTAAAATGTAAAAATTCAGACTAAAGACCGAAGACTGAAGACACAAGACCAATAAAAATTAATGTTTTGTGGAAAGCATTACCTGGATGCTGATATTAAGGAATTAAGGTCTTTGGTCTCTTGTCTTAAGTCTGTGGTCGCTATTTTTTATTTGAAGGGGGTTTTATGAAAAGGGTTATTTCGTTTGAGTTTCTCATAATAGTGGTTATAGCAGGTCTGGTTGCTTGGGTAGCTATACAGAATTATACAGAGAAAGAGGTATCACTTGAAGATAGACTTATTGAGAATACAAAGATGGTAAACGAGGCGTTGGATGAATACAAAAAGCTGTCGGGTGGAATTTTACCGTCCCGTCTTGACTTGCCAGTTTCGATCCTCACAGGAGACACACTTTCTCGTAAGTCCGTAACAGGCAAACTTGACCCTGCAAGGGGATTGGATATACAGGAGGACACGATGTCCCTTCTATATGGAAAAGGATTTGAAAATCCATACAACCCGAAGGCAATTGCAGTTATGACAGTGAAGGATTCCCTTGAATCCAAGCAGCCAGGTATTGTTTACTATGTTCCCGAAGGTATAATGGGTGAAAGATGTATGAAGTGCAGGTTGGTTGGTAGTGTTAGACAGGGTTTTCTGGAATTTGAGCTGCGCAATTACAGTGAGCGGTTCTGAAACATATTGGACGCAGATGAAGATAGTAATTAAGTAATTAGGTCATTAAGTCATTAGGTAATTAGGTCATTAGGTTACTGATTGAAATGATAGGGGGGAGAGTTGAAAACAAAAGAAGGTAGATTTTCTACAAAAAAGGGCATAATAGTGAGAAAGATACTCCATCTAGCAACTGTACTGGTACCTATCTATTATATATCCGGTAGTAAGGCAAGCTTGGTACGAGTTCTCTTCCCACTCACGGGTGTCTTTATAATTGCAGAGGTTGTAAGGTTGTATGTGAGACCAGCCAGACAGATATTTTTAAGAATATTTGGGCCTATGCTGTGGGAGGATGAAGAAAAAGGATTTACTGCTGCCACAAGATGGCTTATTTCTGCCTCTATAGTATGTGGTTATTTCCCAAAAGATATTGCGATATTTACACTTTTTTTTGTTGCTATATCGGATACAGCTGCGTATACTGTAGGGTCGTGGTTTGGAAAAAGAGAGATAGTGAAAGGAAAAACGGTAGGGGGAACGTTCACATTTTTAGTAACAGCGATCGCGATTGCTGTATTCTCTCCACTCCCCAAAATCATATCTATTCCCGGTGCGGTTATTGCCACATTGGTTGAACTTATTCCGAGATACGATGATAATCTGTCAATACCTATTATAACAGGCATCATATTGTGGATAATGACCTGGGCAATGAGAATACCGATCTCCCTTTAAAGAGAGTTCTGAAAAACTACTTTTGAGCTCTCTTGATTAGGCAGATTTTTAACCGATTACACAGATTTAGTAGATTTTATAAGGTTTTTAATCGGTGTAATCAGAGATTTCTGGGCTTTTTCAGAAATCTCTTAAAAACCACTTAACAAATCCGCTTTTTTGTTATATAATAAATTGTCAACCCTGTAGGGTTGAGTTACAGTATGATTTCGTGAGAGTTTGCTATGTTGTCCAAAACTGACGAAGACCACTGGTAAATATAAATAGATATTCTATACACTCTTAAAATGGGAGGCGTTATGAGATCATTCGCGGTTATTTTATCTCTCTTCATTATAAGTGGTTCCGTTGAAGGGAGAGATATTACGACACTTGAGGAAAGAGAGATGAGATGTGTAAGGGATGAATCTGTTGCACCCTCCTTTATAAAAAGAGAGGTTATCCCTATTCCCCGGGTTACGCTGGGTTACGAGTTAAAAGACACTATAAATTGGGTGTATATGGATTCCCTTTTCATACATTGTGTCATTCCATCAGGTGAAAGTGTTATTTTCTCGTTCGATACAGAAACCGATACCATTGAATTTATTGAAATAGTGGAGTCCCTGTCAGATTTAGTGCAGAATGCGATAGACCATGCACCATTATGGTTAAGAGACGACCTTGTTGACAACTTCCGCAGACTCCCATCTGATTATCAGGATACCTATGCGGACATTATTTTGAATGCTCCAGATGCATGGGTTGATGAGATTGCCTATCAGGTTGCACATGTTAGTCCTGAGATCCTGATTGATACCTCTTTTAATCCCGAACTTGTGACCGTAAACGCTCATTATCTTTATAAAAATGATTCTCTCCTCTCTTATGCTGATATTATTGATTACGGGTTACCGGGTGATGATGACTATTATTCAACGGTGCGATACAAGGCACTTGAGGATGGTGATACAGTCGAATACGAATTATCTCCTGAATATTACTATATGTATATTGTTCACCCTGAACTTTCAGATGAATCGCCAAGGATGGATTCATATGTCTACAACAGATTCTGGAGGGATTATCTCTTTTATGAAGCGGATTCTGGTTATCCTGTCCTGTCTGAGAAACTTCAAGGAGTAAAAATTTTATGGGATGTTGCTGATACGGCTCAGGTATATTCAGCCGGAAGAGATTTTGATTCTACGGATTGTGCCCTTGATATCATTGGTAATTGGGCATCTGAGACTGTCCCTGAGCTTGCTATGGGTAACCGACCCATCCAACCAAATGTTATAGCCCATGAACACAATGGAAACTGCGGCGAAGACCAGGATGTGCTTCAGGCAGCGGCGAGAGCCGCTCTCGTTTCCGCGGTAGCAACTATGGATATTGCAGAGGACCATGTATGGTGCGAGTTCTACTATAAGGGATGGCATGAGTATCAGATTGACAGAGGACACGGGGTAACCCATATTAACGATTTCAGGACCAGTTATGACAGGGATGTAACGGGTAGTCCGGGTGGTAAGGAGGTCTCCTCGGTGTGGAATTGGAGGTCGGATGGGTTTGGCTGGACAGTAACGGAAAAATACTCTAAATCCTGTTCTCTCCAGGTGTATGTTTATGACTGTAATGGAGTTCCAGTTGATGGCGCCAGAATATTGGTCTATGGAGAGAGTTCACCCTGGGGAGGAGGACATACTACCACTGGATTTACAGATGCGAATGGAAGATGCGATTTCAGTCTGGGAAACAGAAGGGATTTCTATGTACATATCTCATCATCAATTGGGGATTATCCTGAGGGAGAGGATGAGATTGTGCAAATTATCTCTGGCTCACAGGATGGGGCACACTATTACAAGGCCTTTTATCTTACGGGTTCCATCCAATTGCCAAAGGTAAGGTTCATATCTCCTTCAGATTCTATATATGCCCGCAAACTTAATATTAGTATAAGCGCTCCTTCTCTATTTGAACATGGTTATGCACGAGCCCGCAGAAAGACACTGGACCCTGCACCTTTCTATCACACATACTCAGATAAAAAAACGCCTGGAAGTATCAATTTCTTTGTCTGTGATGAGACAAACTACTCAAGTTACATTGCAGGGGATGAGGTTGAGTCACCGGCAATAGGAGACAATATCACGGATGAGAGTATCTCGTTTATCACTCCAAATTCTGATAAGTGGTATCTTGTGGTTTCAAATGAGGATATGCTTACCACTACCAAATCTGTAGATCTTTCGCTTGTAATGTATAAGAACCCGGAACTTGGTATATATGAGGAAGAGGTTGCTCATAGGTTCAATTTGGAAGGCGTAATACCAAATCCATTCATAAAATCAACTGCCATAAAATATGAAGTTCCTGCTACCTCAAGGATCCATGTTGGTATCTACGATATCTCAGGCAGACTGATAAAGACCCTTGTTGAGGAACCTCAACAACCCGGGCACTATACAGTTACCTGGAATGGTAAAGATGCAGTGGGTAGAACGGTGTCATCTGGAATCTACTTTGCAAGGCTTGTTACAGAGGGATATGAGGCGACCAGGCGAATGGTGTTTATGAAGTAAAATTTAAACCGCCCATACGGGTCGTATGACAGAGAACGCAGAGAGCGCAGAGTTATATTGGACCACAAATAAGTATCTCAGCGTCCTCCGCGACCTCTGCGGCTAAAGTTTTTCTGTTATTAATAAATCTGCAAGTTCTTGTAAACTCAGCGATTGATATTTTACATAGCAAAAAAAGGAGGGGATATGAAAAGGATATTTATATTTATAGCCATACTGGTGCTTGCAAGCCCGACTTTTGCCAAATGGGACAGTGGATGGCATAATAAGGGACTGGTTGAACTCCTTATAAGGAATGATGGCAGGTTTGGATATACAAACGCCGGAATCTGGCCCACGGGGTCGGGACAGCATTACATATACGGTGCGGGGATATGGGTAGGTGCAATGGAGGAGATTGCAGAAGATACTACGCGTCTCACACTCGCCATTGATGACACTGTAACCACAATATTCGTTAACTCCACAGCCTCCTTTGAAACAGCCGGGGCGATAAAGATCGAGAATGAGCTTATCTATTACCGTTCTGTAAATGACACATCATTCCTGCAATGTGTGAGAGGATTTGCAAAGTCAACGAGTTCTTCTCACGGGCTCGGCGCAATTCTCCGGGGTACGAGAATAAAAACGACTTATGGTTATAACCCGAGTAATGGAGGAACAGAATTTACACCCCCAGATTTTCCCGACTATACGGACGAGAGCTACAGAATTTATTGGTCTGATGATCCGGCAGACACAGCAGATTGGCCACTTAGAGATGAGAGCGGAAATCCAATTGTTGTCTCCAATCAGGATAGTTACTGTCAGTTCACTGATGCCGATTCTTCAAGACATACAGGGGATGGGTTCCCTCTCAATATAGAGGTAACACAGATAGGTTACTCGTGGTATTATGACATATACGAGGATTTTCTCTTTCTTAATTATTATATAGTGAACAACTCTCCCGACACCCTCTTCAATGTTCATACTGGGGTGTGCTGCGATGCTGATGTGGGTGACGCTTCCGATGATTTGGTTGGCTTTGACCCCGAACGGGATCTTGGTTATGCGTATGACTCAGATTTCAATGAACCGGGATGGGACTATCCACCGGGTTATATGGGATTTGATTTTTTGGAGAGTCCCCTGGATACCGCTGGAGAACAGTTAGGACTTACCGCATTCAAGATTACAACCATCCAGACAGACCCCGGAGATGATAGAGAGGCATACCTTCTCCTTGCAGGATACAATTTTAAAACGGCTGAGTATCATCCCTGGGATAGCATCTCGACACCACAGGATATAAGATTCGTTCAGTGCACAGGTCCCTTTAGTCTTGCAAGTGGTGATACAGCAAAGGTGGTGATAGCGGTGGTGGCTGGAGAGGATATGGCTGACTTCCAGAATAATAGTGATGTAGCCCAGAATCTTTACGACATCAGTTTTGAAACCCATAAAGTTACCATCCAGTCTCCCAATGGTGGAGAAGAGGTAAGTGGCACATTTCCTATCACCTGGGCAGATTCAAGTGTAACAGGTAACCCACTTTCAGTGGACATATTCTACTCAAGAGATAACGGAAAAACATGGAGTACTATTGCTTCCGGTATAGAGGGTACCCATGAGTTTGAATGGAATACACTTGAGGTTCCCGATGGAACAAGATACCTTATAAAGGTATTTGCCTCCGACGCAATCACTATTGGAGCAGATATGTCAGACGGAATCTTCACCGTGAATAACCCGGGAAACGGTGTTCCCGATGTAGCCCTTCTGTCTCCCCACAGAGGAACAGTGGAGGGGATAGTCTCTGTTGAATGGGAGGCAGCAGATGCCGACCATGACTCTCTGGTTATTGACCTTTCATTGAGAAGACGGGACAGTGAGGAATGGATACCCATTTCAGAGGGTGAAGAAAACACAAGCAGTTACCTCTGGAACTCATATCTCTTCCATAATGGGGATTATAGATTGAAAGTTGTTGCCAGAGATGCTGATACATTATCTGCCGATTCTTCCGTTGGTTATATAAAAATATTGAATGACCATTCTCCAGCAGGCACTGTTGTTCATTCAAAAGGTGGTTGTAACTCGCTCTCAATCCAGGCACTTGAGTACATACCCGGGGATTATACAGGACATACCTATGAGGTAGAATTCAATCTTGTTCAACGATTGGGTTTTATGGATCCATTATATACTTATGACCTTTACGATATTACCATTGACTCCTTACTACTTTCAGCACAGCCGCTCTCCACCAAGATAGATGGTCTCCTCTATGTCGATTATTCTCCAATTATAGATGGGTTTGCAATTGAGTTTAGCTCGCAGATTGACTACACTTTATTCAGATATATTGATTTTGATATAGTTACAAATGTGAGTGGCTTTGATGGAAACCTTGAAATTGATACGCCACAACCCACTCGCCCCAAGGCATGGCCATTCAGGGGTTCTGATTACGAATTACGCTGGATACAATATCCCGGTGATACAACCTTACTCAGTCTGGAGGTCTATGACCTTACAAACGATGTATTTGTTCCCTTTGGAACAGGGACAGGAGATAGCTGGTATATTGGTTCAGGAAATGAAACCCTTGACTCTGCTACTGATAAGAGAATTCACCTGTGTGGCGGATACTTCTGGTTCAATAGAGATGGCTCGATGACCGTCCCTCTTGGACCGGGAGATATCTGGATAATTACCTCATCAGGTCCAAAGACGCCCTGCGATGGCAATGTCTATACCTTTACTACCGCTCTCGGAATAGAGGAGAGGCCTGAAATTCCATCAGTGTGTGTTCTCTACCAGAATACGCCTAACCCCTTCAATTCTGAGACTGCCATCACCTATTCCGTGATGGCAAAAGAGAAGGTTATATTGAAGGTCTACGACCTTACAGGCAGAGTGGTGAAAACATTGGTGGATAATGTACAAGAACCCGCATATTACAATATCAGGTGGGATGGAAGAGATGATAAAGGTAAAAGGCTCGCTTCAGGGATATATTTTTACAGGATAGAGGTTGGCAGATTCAAAAACACAAAGAAGATGATACTACTGCGATAGTATCGTAATAGCTTGCTATTGCAAAAACATAATGTAGGGCAAACCTTTACAGGCTGTGCAGAAAGTCAAATTTCAACCTGGTAGTCGCAACTTTTAAGTTGCGCAAATTGAATCCAGAACAGCATCTTCTATTCGCAGACTGAAGTCTGCGGCTACC
>DAOUSS010000168.1 GCA_030627085.1 Candidatus Stahliibacteriota bacterium
CCTCTCACACCATGTTCTGGTCCAAAGAGTGCAACCAATTCGATTTTTTTATTCTTGCAGAGTAAATCAACATCTGGTACGAGCGAACCATTAACACTGGTCGGATTGATGATCAGACCTACACACTTTCCTTTCAATAGATTTATCTGTTTTTCTAAGAGCATATCAATTCCCAATTTAACCATGCTACGAATTTCAGTTACCATGCTATAGGATTTCTCTTTTGTTACCCTGGAATAACCACAGAGAAGTGAGACAAGCAAAAAGCCCAAAAATATGATACAAAGTTTTTTTTCCTGCATAGTTGTCTCTTCAGAGAGAGCAAATAAAGAAAGAAATTCCCATATTGGAAGTTTAAATATTTGACATTCAATTCACAAGAAGCATTTTCTTCATTATCACTACTTCTCTTTCAAAAACTAAACGGCAGTAATAAACCCCTGATGTCAAGCCACACGCATTAAAAGTAACTCTATGACTGCCTTCGACCATTGGTTCTTTGACAAGAGTCGTAACCTCTCTACCCGCTACATCATATATCTTCAACTCGACAAAACCTTTCTTCTGTAAAGTAAATTCAATTGTAGTTCTTGAATTGAAGGGATTTGGATAATTCTGACCTAAATTTATAGTCATTGATGGTATTTCATGAGTTATTCCCACTTCGATACTGACAGGCTCATTTGTCATTGTGTAGAATTTACTACTTTCCAATGGTACTCCTGGCTCTATATCATTCGTGCTACCGTCGTCAAAAGAAGTAATATAGTAATAGTAATCAAAACCCGGAGTTGCAGTGATGTCGATGAACTCGTTGGCGATCTCAGTATGCTCAGTACCCTCTCCACAGGCGAATACAAGTTCAAAAATTGAATCCGTGTCGTAAGATGCGCGATAGATTTTATAACCTGCAAAATTTGGAGACAACTCTGCATTATCTGACCAAGTTAAAATAATGGAATCACCCCTTGAGTCTACACTGAAGAGATCTGGGGGAGGCGGCGGCTCAGGAATATCGAAATTTGACTCATAGTTTCCAACTGCACGCTCAAAGGTCTCAAATATCGAATCCCTACCAGTAAATACCCATGCATTCTTGAATTCATTCCCATTGGATGTTGTGCTTCCATCAGGTAATACATAAGGACCCGCTCCACCATTTGCCCAATCCCACCACTGTGCACCTATTTCGTAAGATTTCTTACGACTCAAACCAGCAATGCCCTCAGCAAGAACTATGTGAATACTATCACCATGTGTAAGTGTACAAGGCCCAAAACCTTGTGTCTGAGAATAGCCTCCGGAAGTGCCACCAAACTCATCCGCGTTACCATCATCTACTGCCTCGGCATGGGATAACTCCGGATGCCCTGATGCCATAAACTCATACTCCACTGCCATCTTCTCTGCATTGAATTGATCATTACCATGGGTTATTGGAGCATCAGAATCAATATACCAGGTAGTGGATGGTTGATAGGGGTCATCTAATTCATCACTTGCAGACTTATCCGCATGTATTGTTACCACTCCAACATACTGTGGAGCTCCCAGGTGTCCATCTGCAGTGATATCTGGACTACCAATATTAGGCTCACCAATACAATCTCCAGGACCTCCCCACTTAGAATGTTTTCCCTTCCAGGAAAATAGAGCGCGAAAAGGATAACCCGCATTAGGGTCTTCGCCGATAACTTCGTTCATTGTATTAATTCCCCAGCACGCATTTTGAGGCGTCCAATAATACCCATAAGGGCCAGTCTCTCTGCAAGGTGCATATCGATATTGAAAAAAGAAAATGACACCCTCCAGCGTCTGTTCCTGTACGGTGCCCTCTATATCTATAATACCTGTGTTTTTAAAGACATAATCATAAATAAAATAATTGTCATGATATTGGCTGCTAACCGCATAGATTTTTCGTGTCATTGTTATTCCGATAGAGGTATTCACCACATTATAGAGTAGTCTATCTGGTTTAAGTGTCTCATCAATTTCATCTATAATATCCATATAAATCGTATTTGAAGCAGGGATACCGTCTACGAGAACAAGGGGATGATTAAAACGACCAATCATCTTGAATTCCACTGGCATGGTTTCACTCTCTTCATCCAGATGCCTGGGTCCCACATGAACAACTTTATAATCAAATGTTTTGTCTACTATAGGGTCATAGTAATTTGTTGCTCCAATCCACAGCCCTTTTGCAGCCTGGCAATCTTGATATTCAAACTGCGCTGGCCATCTTAATCCATCCTGCTGATCTGCTATTAGATGTCTGCGTCCAACTTCTTGTTCACAACCTGCATTTGAGTACCAGTTGTGTAACATTCCTATACCAATCCACTTCGTTTCATCGCCAACCGCAAAACCCGAAAAACCTACAAATAAGATTATAAATAGAATAAGCAATTTTTTTAGTTTCATAGTATCTCCCTTTTTAAACACGAATTTCACAAATTGGTCGAATGCTCACGAATTTTTTATAATTTCATACCTTAATTTTATAACAGAAACTTATAAAATTTATCATTCGTGTAATTCGTGTTGACTAAAACCGATAACCGATAGTTATTCCGAAAAAGATACTCCTTGGATTCAAGAAGGTAAAAAAGGTTTGATTGGGCATGTCTATATACGCTTTTGAATCGAGAATTTCTTGAATTTCACTTTTATCTGTTTCGACCCATTCATTGTCTGAATATTGCATATACTTTTTTGTGCTGGCATCATAATAAATGACGCTGGGATTGGGTTCAGTTATTCTCGAAACTTCAGCGACCCACTCCATTGGTTGATATTCAACCCCTTCTTTGCGATATTCTCCAGGTCTGTCATCCCCGGGA
The DNA here is from genome assembly GCA_030627085.1 of Candidatus Stahliibacteriota bacterium. Lineage (GTDB taxonomy): Bacteria > Hydrothermota > UBA3073 > UBA3073 > UBA3073 > UBA3073. Next base: position 2,850 of record DAOUSS010000168.1, read on the forward strand.
ATGTTTCCATATCCTAATTCGTTACTAATACTGGCGGGTACGTGTAACGAGTACATATAGAAATTATAATCATGGGCATCGTGAAAAGACGACCAGGAAAAATGCTTTATATTAAACAAATTAAAAACATCCATGAAAAATTTTACATCAATACCTCCCAAAGGAAATGTTTTTGCCACTTTGAGATCTACATTATAGTAATCTTTCCGCTGAACATTATATTCAATTCCTGGTATATTATTCGGGTTCCATGTAAACCAACTTCCCGCTGTCTTACGGCCAATAAAATTAAAATGCCAGTCACTAAGAGGTCTTTGACCGGCAAATTTTATCCCAAAATCAGTAGGTGTATGAAAATCTATAAATGATTTGATTCTTGGTCTTGGTCTTGGCTTAGACTGCACTGGATTCCTTCTTAAGTACTCTCGCTGTTCCGCTGGATTTTCGTAGTAATATCCTGAACCAAAATATCCTGATGTCCCAACTCTATATTCATAGTTAACATTTCCGGTGATCCATCTTCCGAACATCTTTGTGATATCAATTTCAAAACCACGAATATCTTCATAGCTGTTGCCAGTTAATTTATAATAATTTATTTTGCCGTCAAAACTGATATATCGAGTCCAATCTTGCTGATTGGAAATGTCTTTATAATAAGCTGCTAAATGGAGCAAATAGTTTTCAAAGAGAGCGTGATCATATCCTAACTCATAAGAAACCGTCTTCGCAAGCGGGATAGTGGGATCACCAATGTAATTGACTTTATCAATAATATCTCTTTGAACTCTATAAAGACTCTGAGATGTAGGCATCTGACGATAATGCCCATAGTTAAAATAGAGCTTTGAGTTTTCGGTAATCGGATGAGATATGGCCAGACGTGGACTGAATGTAAGGTGTGATTCTGCCTTCTTCTTGTCAATAGTCGGTTCATCTTCAGGTTTATAATCACCTGAATAGAAATCTCTATCAAAGGGATTGACATCATACCAATCTCCATTAGGGTCGCTGTATTCCATAATCAATCCAAGATTGGAAATAAAACCCTCAAATTCAAGTTTATCCTGTAAATAGGTGGTTAGTCTAAAGGGATTTCTTTTAATTGTTGTCCAGGTGTTTCCTTCAGGTAAAACTAAGTTTACCATACCAAAGGACATATTAAAGTCATCGTATATAAATTCAAATCCCGTTTTGATTTGATTGTTAGGGTTTA
>DAOUSS010000258.1 GCA_030627085.1 Candidatus Stahliibacteriota bacterium
TACAGGGGAAAAAGGATAAGACATCCTATAAAGATCAGGATGTCTGATTAGAAAGATTAAAAAAGATTACACAGATGAAAGACAGAGATCCGCTAACAGAACGCATAATAGCTTGCTGTTTTAAGGTACACAGGGAGTTAGGGCCTGGGTTTAATGAAAAGATATACCATAATGCACTAAAATTAGCACTTGATCAAGAGGGATTGTGTTATCAGACAGAGAAAGAATTTAGGGTTTTATACCAGGATACGCAGGTTGGGAAATTCAGGATAGATTTAGTTGTGGAAGATGAGGTAGTTGTTGAAATTAAAGCTTTAACAGGGAATATACCTTCAATTTTTGGATATCAATTACTTTCATATTTAAAGGCTTCTAAACTTCATACCGGATTATTAGTTAATTTTGGTAATAAAAGTTGTCAGGTAAAGAGATTTATATTTTAATCTGAGTAATCCTCAACCCACTAAAGGTGTAATTTAGTTAAATATCTGAGTAATCAGGTATAATGAATATTATACCAGGAGGATTTATGGGTATGGATATTCTGAAACTACTTGAGAGAGACGATAAGTGGTATCTTGGAGGTGGTGATTCTCTCATCTTTGCTCCACTCTTCCCGGAATGGCTACATATTCCCGGATTGTGGGATGAGGGACATTTCTACAATATACCCATAAAGCCACTTTATACCATTACCATTTTGTCAGATAATGGAAAGGTAATAAGACCGTCTCTCGTGGATAAGGTCTGGAGGCCTTCTCACCTCCAAAGAAGGTTTTCTCTTACAGATGGGCTTTCCCTGTTGGAGACAGATGTGCTGCTTCCCGGGGATACCCTTGTTTCCACTCTAAGGTTTGAAAGGGAAAATATAGGAAAAGATATTGATATAATACTCTGGACAGCCCAGCACAACAGAACAAACGAGAAGGTTGTCTCAGTTTCTCACGATAAAAAAGGATTTCTCTTTGTAAAAGAAGGAAGACTCTGGAATAAATATCCATTTAATCTGTCTGTATTTCTCGGTATGGACCATTCCACATACTCTGCAAATCTATCAGAGACCACGGCAAATCAGCCGTTGTTTGAATATACCCCCTTCTATGAAAAGTTTAATGGGAAACTCCCATGTGAGATCCATAGTAAAGGGGTTGACTCGGAAGGTTTACTTTACCTTGGATTGCATAAGCACCTTAGAATCGAGAATGATGCAGAAGTCAAAATCTTTATGTCAGTGGCAAGGGACTACAATAGTATAAAGGAGCAAGCGAGAAATGCGTTCAAAATCAACGACCCTGTTCAAAGGAGCGAAAAGAACTGGCGGAGTTTCTTCAATTCAGTTCCCTCTTTTGAATGCTCTGACAAATATGTCGAGAAGTTCTACTGGTATAGATGGTTCGGTCTGAGGTTGCTCATGATGCAAAAATCATATTCCCATGCCTGTATTTGCGAAGGTCCTGCATACTTTCGTGTACCTATAACATATTCAGCACAGTGCCATATGCTTGAAACAAGGTGGATGAATAATCCAAAGGTTGCAGAGGGGAGTCTTCTTAATTTTGCAAAAGAGCAAGAGAATAATGGAATCTATCCAGGCCATATATACCCGACTGATATAAAGGAGAAAGGATTTTACCATGCCGATTTTGGCTCTTCTGTTATAGAGATTTTCAGAGTCCATCCTGATATATTTTTTCTTGAAATGGTATATCCATCCCTTGTGAGGTATGCCGAATATTTTAACAGGGAAAGAGATGGAGAACATAGTTATCTATACGATGTGATCGACCAGTGGGAAACGGGACAGGAGTTTATGCCAAGATACACAAGTGTGGATAAAAAGGCAGATGCCTATAAAGAAAGTGGAAGAATAAGATTGAAGGGAGTAGATGCGACATGTTACCAGTATGGAATCCGCAAGGCGTTGTCTTTTATAGCAGAAAGGATTGGAAGAGAAAAAGAGGCAAAGAGATGGAAAGAAGAGGCAAAGAAGATAAAGGATGCTATCCTTAAGTTTATGTGGGATCCAGAAGAAGAGATGTTCTTTGATATAAACCCAAAAACGGGCAAAAGAACAGGTGTCAAGGCAGCTGTGTGTTTCTATCCGTATATAAGTGATATCGTCGATGAAAGCCACCTAAATGGTATCAGAAGCCATCTCCTGAATAAGAATGAATTCTGGACGCCTTACCCTGTTGCATCAACATCAATGGATGAGCCTCTGGCAAATCAATTTGGAGAGTGGAAGGGAAAGAGAATGAACTGTCCCTGGAATGGTAGAGTATGGCCTATGACCAATTCTCATATTGCGGAAGCACTTGCAAATGTGGCATATAAGTTTGACGAAACGCTGAAAAAGACGGCAGTATTGTTTATAGAAAGATTTATAAAAATGATGTTTCTTGATGGAGATATCAGCTACCCTAATACCTATGAGCATTATAATCCATATAGTGGTAAGCCCTGTCTATTTCGAGGGGTCAACGATTATCAGCATTCCTGGGTTGTAGACCTTGTGATAAAATATGTTTGTGGAATTCATCCTCAGGACGATAACACTTTGATAGTAGATCCGCTTCCTCTCGGTTTAAAATACATCAATATAGATA
>DAOUSS010000108.1 GCA_030627085.1 Candidatus Stahliibacteriota bacterium
CCGATAGGTAGATTTGTGTGCATTCGATTGATTTGTGTAATTCGTGGTGTCTTTTTTCTTGACAAAAGGGTAAATTTGATGTATAATAAATGACTTATAAATAATAGAATATATTGAATCTTTAGTGTCTTACCATTGAAATTCTTTTGATGGTTCAATCGGAACCCTTCTAACCAAAGTGCCTACGAAGAGATATGACTTCTGATAGGTATTTTTATTATAAAAACAACGAACTCTATTGCGAAGAAGTAGAAGTTAGTAGAATTGCAGAATCCGTAGGAACTCCATTTTACCTCTATAGTAAAAAAAGTATAGTAGACAATTATCGGGATATAGATGATGCATTTAGGGAAGTTCCTCATCTTGTTTGTTATGCGCTAAAGGCAAATTCTAATCTTAATATATGCAAGATATTAGCAAATGAAGGAAGTGGCGTGGATGTAGTCTCAGGGGGTGAACTCTATAAGGCACTATACCTGGGTATAAATCCTCAAAAAATTGTTTTTGATGGTGTTGGAAAGACAGAAGATGAAATAATTTACGCTGTAAAAGAGGGAATTCTTCTTTTTAATGTTGAATCATATCAAGAGATAGAGATAATTAATAAAATAGCAAAAAGGTTTAAGAAAATTGTGACTGTGGGTCTCCGAATAAATCCTGATGTAGACTTAGATGTTCATCCTTATGACGCAACAGGTATTGGAATATCAAAGTTTGGTATCTCCTTTGAGGATGCCATAAATGTTTATAAAAAGACAAAAGGATTGGACAATATTAAAATCGTAGGACTCCATGCACATATAGGTTCGCAGATAACGAGATTAGAACCTTTTATAGAAACTACTTCAAAACTGATTTCCTTATCTGAAGTAATTAAGGAAATAAAATACATTGACATAGGTGGAGGACTGGGAATCCCGTATGGTGATGAGAAAGTACCTACATACAGAGATCTTGCTAGATTGATAATCCCTCCCTTAAAGAAATTGAATGTTACAGTTATAATAGAGCCTGGCAGGACAATGGTTGGAAATAGTGGCATCTTAGTTTCAAAGGTTCTTTATTTAAAAAAAATGAAGGAGAAAAAATTTGTTGTAGTGGATGCAGGAATGAATGATTTCGTAAGGCCCGGTTTATATGGTGCCTTCCATCAAATAATACCCCTGACAAAAAGACAGGGAGAAGAAATAACTGCTGATATAGTTGGGCCAATCTGTGAATTGAGCGATTTCTTAGGAGAAAATATAAAGATGACAAAACCTGAAGTGGGTTCCTTTATTGCGGTTAAAGATACTGGTGCCTATGGCTTTTCAATGTCGTCTAACTATAATGCACGCCCTCGGGCACCCGAAATAATTGTAGATAAGAAAGACTTTTTTGTAGCGCGCGAGAGAGAAACTTATAAAGACCTTATAAAAACAGAAAGGATAATAAGAGGGATTTAATGTATATCGTGAAAATAAATGTTACAGATCTCAGGTCAGAACCAGATTTCAGGGCAGAGAGGATAAACCAGGCTGTCTTAGGTGATGAAGTTAAGTTATTAGAAGGGAAGAACGAATGGGTATTGATACAGCTTTACAATGGTTACAAAGGATGGAGCCAATCAAGACATTTACTTGAGGTGAGTCGTCTTAAGAAGTTTACACATATTGTAAGGGGAGAGATAGTGAATGTTTATAAAAAGCCCGATAAAAATTCAGAGATATTGACAAAAATTGTATTCAATACAAAATTGATTGTACATAAATTTCAAGCGAATTTTGCCTGTGTTGAGCTTTTTACTGGACAGGGTTGGAGTGACAGCAACGAATTAATGGCAGTAGAAGAACAAAAAGTTTTATCCCGGAATAGCATAGGAGAGATGATTCAAGTTGCGAAAAGATTTATCGGTGTTCCCTATTTATGGGGAGGCAAAACACCCTTTGGTTTTGATTGCTCGGGTTTTATTCAGACACTTTTTGATTTTTTTTGTTTAAGAGTCCCAAGGGATACAAAAGAACAAATTAAGACAGGCGAAGAAGTAGAAGATCTTCTACCAGGAGATTTGATTTTTTTCCCAGGGCATGTGGGTATATACTACGGTAACAATGAATTTATCCACGCAAGCCTGAGCAATGGTGGTGTAGCGATAAGTATTCTCAGTGGCAAACCCCTTGTCATAAGGCGAATGGTATGTACGACATAATTATAAAAAACGGGACTATTATTGATGGAACCGGTGGTCCTGAAGAAAAAAAGGACCTGGCGATTGTTGGAGATAGAATTGCAGAAATCGGGCATATTGGGGAAAAATCAACAAAGGTCATAGATGCTGAAGGACTAATGATAGTACCTGGATTCATTGATATTCACTCACATACGGACATTGAATTGCTTGTAAATCCACTGGCTGAAAGCAAGATAAGACAGGGAATTACTACCGAGATTGGTGGAAATTGTGGTGGTTCTGTAGCTCCACTTAAAGCAGAACAGTTCAATAAATTACTTAAATGGGGAAAGGAAAGCAATGTAAAAATCACCTGGAAAACCGTTAATGAATTTTTGAGCACGCTTAAAGAAAATGGTATTGCATTGAATTATGGAACATTTGTAGGACATGGCACAATCAGGTCCAATGTTATAGGGATGAATAACAGGGCTCCATCAAAATCCGAACTTGTAAAAATGAAAAACGAGTTGTCACAGAGTATACTTGATGGAGCATTCGGGCTTTCTACTGGACTTGCTTATGCCCCAGGGTGTTTTGCTCATACAGAAGAGATAATAGAACTTTGTAAAGTCGTGAAAAAGTATAATGGTATCTATACTACGCATCTAAGAAGTGAAGGCAAGAAACTCCTTTCTTCACTCGATGAGGCATTAGACATTGCTAAAAGGAGTCGGGTTGCCATTCAAATCTCTCATTTGAAGACAGCAGGTAAAGAAAACTGGTGGAAGATGGATAAAGCGTTAAAAAAGATAGAAGATATGAGAAAAAACAGTATTGATGTTTTATTTGATTGTTATCCCTATACAGCATCCAACACATCTTTATCATCATTTTTTCCTGTATGGGCAAGTGTTGGTAGGGGAGAAGACCCTGTTTTCTTGCTTAAAAAAAGCGAATGCAGAGAAAGAATAAAAAATGAATTAAGAATAAACTGGGAGAATATATTTCTTTCTTCTATAAACAGTGAGACATATCGAAATTTTGAAGGAAAGAGTATACTCGAAGGAGCTAACGAACTCAAACAAAATCCTTTTGATTTTGCCTGTGATTTGTTAATAGAAACAAAGGGGACAGTCGGTGTTACTCATTTTTGTATGTCTCAAAAAAACGTTGATAAAGTAATCACTCATCCACTATCTATGATTGGAACCGATAGCTCGTTAAGGGCACCTTATGGGAAATTATCAAAAGGAACGCCGCATCCCCGTTCTTATGGAACATTTCCGCGTTTTATACGGGAGTATGTAAGGAAAAAGAAGCTACTTTCATTGACTGATGCAATAAGAAAAGTAACCTGTATGCCGGCCTTGCGGTTAGGTCTCTCAAATAGAGGTATTATTAAAGAAGGTGCTTTTGCCGATATTGTGATATTTAATCTCAAAAAAATCGAGGATAAGGCAACCTACACTAATCCTCACCATTATCCTTCAGGTATTGAATATGTTCTGGTGAACGGAAAGGTTGTAATAGAAAAAGGTGAACACACAGGTGCTCTGCCCGGCAAGGTATTGCAAAAAGAGTAGGGGGTTATAATATGGTGACATTTCTTCTTGTTTTTACTTTATCTGTGTTGCAACCCATCACAGATTTACGGGGGTTCGATACCCCGAATGACGCAGGTGGAAATATTACGCTTACCTGGGAGAGTCCTGATAGCGGGAAGGTCATGCTTGAAATCTTTAGAAGCCAGAGCCCATTAGAAGGCTATCAAAAAGTGGGAAGTGTTTTATCCTCCAGGAGAGAATTTGTGGATACTTCTGCCCTGGATGGTATAAAATATTACTATTATGTGGTTAGTATAGGTGAAGATGGTAAAACTGATAGGTCTGAAATCTTGGGTCCTGTCTCATCGGCTCCTCAATGGTTTAACACGAAAAGGTGGAACGTTCTGATAATCCTTATACTTCTGATAATTATTTTTTTCATTTTTATACGCCTTGCAAAAAGGGAACAAGAACATATATTCGCAAGATACCTGGATTAGAGGCGTTAGATGATGCAGTTGGTAGGTCTACAGAAATGGGTAAGCCCATTCTTTATGTTCCTGGTTTATGGGGCCTTACGAATGTAACCGTGCTTGCAAGCCTCAGTATTCTTAGGCGAGTAGCAAAAAAGACGGCTGAGTACGGAGCGCGTATTCTAATTCCGAATGCTGAGCCCCTTGTGATGACAGCTACTCAGGAGGTGGTTAAAGAGGCATATCTTGAAGCTGGCAGACCTGACTTATATAATGAAAGGGATATATTTTTCGTTACTGCAGACCAGTTTGGTTATGCAGCTGGTTGCGATGGTATTATCGTGAGGGAAAGACCTGGCGCCATTTTTCTGTTAGGGGTATTTGCAGCAGAATCACTAATATTGGCCGAGACTGGAAATTCCATAGGTGCTATTCAGATTGCCGGAACAACATCAACTCTCCAGCTTCCTTTCTTTGTCGCTTCATGTGACTACACATTGATTGGAGAGGAAATGCTTGCAGCTGCTTCCTATCTGTCAAAGGAACCCGTGATGCTTGGAAGCCTTAAGGGTGAGGATGTTGCCAAAATAATTGTAACTTTACTAATCGTTGTGGGCACAGTTTTGGCGACCCTTGGGTTTACAAAGATTATAGAATTATTCTCAACAGGATAATTATGCATACAATAATTCCATTGGCAATTACATTCTGCACTTCGCTATTAATTATACTGGGATTCTTTATCCCTCATGCACCCTTTGGTGATATACAGCAAACGATGCTGGTATGGGTTCTTATCATATCAGGTTTTGCTGCTCTTCTGGGGGTAGACAGTCTGCTTCGTCAGCATATTAAAAAGATTACCACAAAAAGTGAAGGATGGGCATATAGTCTGGTTTTAATCCTTACCTTTTTTATTGTATTTGGCCTTGGAGTCTTTTCTGGGATTAGGTATGGGACAGCCTTTAGTCTTGCGTCTCCCTTTATGTATGCTTATACCTATGGTATAATTCCTCTTCAGGCAACGATGTTCTCTTTGCTGGCGTTTTTTATTACATCTGCTGCGTATAGATCTTTCAGAGCAAGAAGTGTAGATGCCACCTTCCTCTTACTTGCAGGAGCTTTGGTGATAATAGGAAGGGTTCCAATTGGGGGCATGCTCTGGTCAAAGTTACCTGTTATTGCTGATTGGATTTTAGATTGGCCAAGTATGGCTGCAAGAAGGGGCATTTTACTTGGAATTACCCTGGGAGCCATTGGTACATCACTCAGGATTATGGTTGGTATTGAACGCTCTTATTTAAGATAAAAATGAACCCAGAAGCATTAACCGCAGATGAACCCTGTTAAATAAAAACCATATTAGGAATGCGGTGACTTTTATTTTTGACTTATTTAACAGGGTGAACACAGACAAATATGAGAAATTCTAATCACGAAATCCTAAACTCTAAACAA
>DAOUSS010000193.1 GCA_030627085.1 Candidatus Stahliibacteriota bacterium
GACTATCTTTTTCTATTCTATTACCTTAAACTTGGGAGCAGATTATTTGAATCACTATCTATGGGTTCAACGTTTAAGGCTATTAGAAAAATGGAAATTGAAAAGTTCCGAGTCCCTCTCCCCCCTCTTCCTGAGCAGGAAAAAATTGCGGAAATCTTAAGCACAGTGGATGGGAGGCTTCAGTTGTTGAAAGCAAGGAAAGAGGGTTTCAAAAGAGTAAAGAAGGGATTGATGAATGACTTGCTTACCGGAAAAAGACGGGTAAAGATCTAATTTAATAGAAGGAGCAAGATATGAAGTCTAAAATTAAAGTGATTGAGAAATACTTTACAAAGTCTGAAATAGATGCACTTGGTAGACTTATTGTGGATATAAAAAAATCATGGCCAAAAGCAAAATTTAAACTCTTTGGTTCAAAACTGAGAGGTGCTGCTGATGAGGAGTCTGATTTAGATATTCTGATACTTCTTCCATGTGAGGTAACAGAGAAAATAAGGCAAAGAATAATTCATAAGGTCTTTGATATAAACTTAACATTTGAGACAAACATAAGCAGCTTGATAATGGCAGAAAAAGAGTGGGGAAGCGCGACTTTTTCATTGCTTCCTATTCATGAATGTATTGAAAAGGAGGGAGTTTCATTATGAAGAAAGAATCGGGGTTAAAAGATATTGTTAACTATTGGATACAGAAAGCCAGGGATTCCCTTGACGCCGCAGGAGATGAACTTAAAGCGGGTAGGCTTTCCTTTTCTGTAAATAGAATTTATTATGCCTGCTTTTATGTAGTTAGCGCTGCTTTGTTACAGAAAAGACTTAAATTTAAAAAGCATTCTGGGGTAAGAGCAAGCTTTCATAAACACTTTGTCAAGCCTGGTTTAGTAAATTACGAACATGGGCAATTCTATGATGAGTTATTTGAAGCACGACAAAGAGGTGATTATATTGAACTCGTTGAGTTTAAAAAGAAACAAGTAGAAAATTGGCTTCAAAAGGCAAGAGAGTTTGTCGTAACCGTGAACTCATTAATTGAAACTGGAGATATATAAAAGATGGCCTTTGATGAAAAACATCTGGTAGAAGACTATATTATTAAACAGCTTAAAGAGAAAGGATGGAGCTTTGTCCCTGCTGACAACCTTGAGAGGGACAGTTATGAAGAACCTTTACTCATCCCAACTTTTGTAAGGACCCTGAAGAGGATAAACAAGGAATCCGGCATTGGGGACGAAGAGGTAAACAAGGCATTGAATGAGATGAAACTTACTGGTACAGGTATAGAGGGAGCTAAGCGCATCCTCAATTTTTATAAATTTGGCATTCCGGTAAAGTCTGATAAAGAAAAGATAGTAAAGCAAATCCAGCTTTTCGATTTTAAGAATCTTGAAAAGAATGAATTTGTGGTCTCAAGACAAGTTTACTACCATGGCAAGGATACCATAAGAACTGATATCATACTCTATATCAACGGCATCCCTCTGGTGAATATTGAATGCAAAAATCCCTTGAGCATATCCGAAAGCTGGCAGGCAGCCTACAGGCAGATTCGGCACTATCAAGAACTTGTTCCTGAGTTCTATAAATATGTTCAGATAGGCGTCGCTGCTGAAAGTATTGCCCGGTATTTTCCCATCGTTTCCTGGAAGAACGAAGCCACAACACATGAATGGCGCAGTGGAGGGAAGGATTCAATTGATTCAACAGTAGAGATGCTATCAAAGAATTTTCTGCTGGATATTATCCAAAACTTCCTTTTTTTCAGGATTGAGTTTGGCAATGCTACCAAAGTCATAACCAGATATATGCAGTATAGAGCTGCTAACAAAATGGTAAACAGGGTTATTAAGAACCTGAAGGGGGAAGCGGAGAAGGATAAGGGTCTAATATGGCACTGGCAGGGTAGTGGCAAAACTCTTACTATGATCTTCGCAGCCAATAAGCTTTACTATGCAACAGAACTTAAAAACCCTACAATTTTCTTCGTTGTTGACAGAATCGACCTTGAAGATCAGCTTTACAAGGAACTTAATTCTCTGGATATAGTAAGGCCTGAGGTTATAGGCTCAGCAAGTGAACTCAAGAAAATCCTCCAGTTTGACGACTACCGGGGAAAGAGAGGAGTATTCATAACGCTTATTCACAAATTCAGACCAGAGGAGCTCGAAGAACTCTGTGACGAGCTTGAGGAAGTCTCAAGGCATAAAGAAACAATCATGAACAGGAAGAATGTGATAGCTTTTATTGATGAGGGTCACCGAACTCAATATGGTCTCCTCGCTGCCCAAATGAAGAGTATTCTCAAGGAAGCCTTTTTCTTTGCCTTCACTGGAACCCCCATATCGAAAAAGGGGAGGGATACATATCTCCAATTCAGCTATCCACCGAATGAGATTTATCTTGACAGGTATTTCATAACCGATTCTATAAGAGACAATTTCACGGTAAAAATCGCTTATCAGCCAAGACTTGAAGAAAAGGTTCATTTAGAGAAAAATCTGCTTGAGGCATTTTTACAGTCAGAATTTGAAGAACTACCTGAAGATATAAAGGAGGAAGTAGAAGATAAGGTTAAAAAGAAGTTGAATACCATAAAAGTCGTGCTTGAAAACCGGAAGCGAATTAGGGTAATAGCCGAGGATATAGCAAGGCATTTTAAAGAAAATGTAGATGGTAAGTTTAAGGCAATGGTGGTGACAGGTAGTAGAAAGGCTTGCGATTCTTACAAAAAGGAGCTTGATAAATATCTGCCACCAAGATATTCCGAGGCAGTGATGACACTTCAGAGAAGCGATGAACCTGTTCTGAGATATAGGTTAGCGGAGACACGAGCAAGATATGGAGATAGGGATATAGATGATATAAGGAAAGGTGTAATCGAGAAGTTCAAGGAGGAGGAATATCCAAAAATACTGATTGTTACTGATATGCTTCTTACGGGATTTGATGCTCCTAAGCTTCAGGTTATGTATCTTGATAAACTCCTTCAAGAGCATCGGCTTTTACAAGCAGTAGCAAGGACAAATAGACCATATAAAGACTTGAAGGAAGCCGGGATTGTGATTGATTATGTGGGAGTGCTTAGCGAATTTAAGAAAGCCCTTGAGATGTATAACGAAGAAGACACTAAATGGGCACTGGCAAGCTTCGACGGTCTCAGAGAAGAGCTTGCCGTTCTTGTTAAGGAAATTCTGGAAATATTCAAAGAAGTGCCCAGAGATTATGAAAGGGAAACGCTGCTAAAAGCTGTAGAGACTCTTACCACAGGGGAGGAAAAAGAAAAGGAATTCATCGGAAAATACAAAAGCCTGAGAAGGCTCTTTGAACTCCTCGGTCCTGACGAGGTTAAACTTGAATACCTTGAGGATTATAAGTGGATTTCAGCCATTTATGCATACTACATGAAGACAGTAATGCAAGAATCGCCGTTTGAAGGAAATGCAGAGAGATACTATGAGAAAACCTTAAGATTCATACATAAATCTACAGAGATAGAAAAGTTGGAGATAGATCTACCAGAAGTCACTTTTGATGAAGGGTACCTTGAGGCACTTGAAGAGAGAGTTAAGAGCAAAAAGGAGAAAGCTGCCAACATTCTTTTCACACTGAATAGGCTCGTTCTTGTTGAAAGGCATGGAAACCCTATTTATGAGTCTCTGGTGGAAAAGGTCGAAA
>DAOUSS010000026.1 GCA_030627085.1 Candidatus Stahliibacteriota bacterium
CAAAATATACAAATTGAATCGGTGTCCGTAACCTTTTGGTAGCCGCAACTTTTTGGTAGCCGCAACTTTTTGGTAGCCGCAACTTTTAAGTTGCGCAAAATGGGTTCAGAATGGCATTTTCTATACGCAGACTGAAGTCTGCGGCTACCAAATTTTGACTTTCTGCACAGCCTGTGAAGCCTGCGGCTACCAGATTACTGATAACCCTTTCAATTGAAATAATAGTCTCGGTAGTATCACAACACTTTGGGACATTCCCTAAAATTAAAGACCTACCCCCGAAACGCCAAGCAAAGAAGAAAGTCATTTATCAAATCCCGGACGTTTGAAGGTTCGATGTCCAGGAAATTCTCTATCAATGCCGTTTCTGAGTTTCTCAATCTCAACCAGCAGTGTAAGGGTAACATCCCGAAGGTCCTCATTCCAGTCATAGATAACCTTCAGGGCATTCATTGATTTCATAATTCCAATATATGCAATCTTTGCACTCCCATCTACATCACTTTGTGCAAACTCGTCTTTGTCATGCTCCATCTTACTCTGTAATGCACGGTGAATCTTGACCAAGATAAGGGCATGATACCAGGATATAACCTCGTAGTTCGAGATAATTCCTCTTAGTGTTTCTATATCACCTTCAGCAGGTGGTATAATTTCAACTCTTTTTGCCAGGTCTTCTCTTTCTTTATTTATTATTTTCCTTAATTCTTCAAGGTATTTTCGTGTCATTTTAAAGTAGTTATTAGCAGTCTTCGTAAGGGGGTGGTTACTGGGGTCATACGGTTCGGGTTCCTCTTCGGGCAATGCATTGAGGTCTATTCCTTGTTCTTCTGCAAATTTGCGGAGTAGTGTCAGGGTTTCTTTAAAGTCTTCTTTGATATCCTGCATTACGATATTCCAGTCATAAGGGTCTTCGCCTCTGGCTTTGTGCCTGGTAAGTCGTTTCTCTTCTCTGGCGTGAAGGAAGCACCTATTCTTAAGTGGGCATCTTTCACACCACCTGTCACAATAGTTGTAAATACCCGGAATATATTTATTCTCTTTCATATTCTATCCCAGATACCGTTGGGTTATTGGGTAATTTATCCTTTCTGATATATTACAACCTGAAACCTTATTGTCTTTGTGTCCTTTGTGGTGAAAAATCTTCAATCTGTAATCTAAATACCCTGTGCCATAAAAATGTCCAATACCCGCCTTGCCAGTCATATGTAATCTATTTTCTTTATTACATCGTGGCTTGCCATATGTAATCTGTCTTTTCTATTATATGTGGTGAAATGTGTCTTGCCCCGTGTAGTGAGCAATCTACTCCACGGGGAGTTATTTCATTGAGGTCAAGACCCTGATTCCAATTCTATGTGAGAAAGGGCTTCCGCAATTAGCTTTTGGAGTTAAGGCGTTAGCCTTTTATAGTGGGAGAGGGCTTCTGCCCTTGATTATCCCACAATCGACCCCAGAAGGAGTCTCCCACAATGCTGGGCGAAAACCTTCTCTGATTCAGCTAAATAGCCAAGCCTGAGCCCACTTTTCTGACTTGAATACTTGAGCCTGACCCCTTTGAGCAACGGACTGCTCAAATTATACCGTAACTTTTCATTCCATCATATCCTTCAACAGGTCCAGATAATCCGACAAGAGCCTTGTTAAGAGAAAATTTTTTCTGACAACTTCCCTGCCCTTTCTACCCATCTCTTCTGCCATATCAGGATTCTGTAAAATTCTTACTATCCTATCTGCAAATTCCTTTGTGTCATCGGGTTCAAGCAAAAAACCATTCTCACCGTCTTTTATCTGGAGCGGTATTCCACCTACATTTGAAGCTGCAACGGGTTTGCCTTTCCAAAGTGCTTCAGTTACAGTAAGTCCAAAACCTTCCCTTATTGATTTCTGTATTATAACCGCAGAACTTCGCTGCAATGCATTTACAAGGATATTGTTTTCACTGGTTATAAGCATAATATCCTTATTCTCTATCATACGCCCTGCCTTTCGTTTTACTTTCTCATAAATCATCCAGCCCTCAGGATCATCCATTGCCATATTTCCACATAACACCAATCTACAATCTACTTTTTCCTTAACGAGTTTAAATACTTCTATAACCCCCTCTGGGTCTTTCCATTTGTCAAATCTTGATATTTGGGTTATGAGCGGTTTATCTCTTGGTATGCTAAACTTTTTGAGATATTTTGAAATAACTTCATCGTCAATTTCCTTATTTTTTGAAGAAAGCGGGTCAATGGCAGGGTAGATAATTCTCTGTTCTACCGGTAGATCTTTTCTTTTATATTTTTCACTTGAAATAATAGCTACGTCATACCTAAGGATAAAATTTTTAAGAAAATCCCAAAGTCTTTCATGAGGATTGGATAAATCCATATGACATCGCCAAATCCATGGCTGTCTTTTCCTGTAGAGTTTTATTAGGGGCAGAGGCTGCGGGTCATGTATAATTACACAATCATGATCTACATGGGTATATGTAGAAAAATCTTCGTTAGCTTGAATATATAACTGTTTTTTCATTTCAGAGAGATTTATTTGTCCCCCTTGAAGTGCATTGTAGAATTTCTTGGTTATTGTAAAAAAATCAGGATTTCCATGTAGTATTCTCCAGCCTGTATCTATTCCTATATCGTTCATTAGTGGCACAAGAGAGGCCAGCATTTCTGCAACACCTCCACCCTGATAGGTAGAATTGATGTGCAGTATATGCTTCCTGTAGAGCCTCCTTGCCTTCCTGTATATCAGGGATATAACTTCATCTCCTACAATTCCCCTATAGTCTTCTAAACTTCGCCCCATTTTACACCCCCCTATTTATTTAATATCAATCTCCCGGATATGACTGTAATCGGTGATCAGTTATCGGTAATCGGTGTCTCAGAAAATTATCTGTTACTGATTACTGGTTACCGGTCACTGATTACTAACTCTTACCGATTGTCATCTGACATTTTTTGGAAATTGGTAATTGGTAATTGGAAATTTGTCATTGCTTTACCGCTCCTCTTGTAAGCCCCTGGATGATGCGTCTCTGGAAAAATAAGGCTATCAGGATAACGGGGATAGAAGAGATTGCCGAAGCCGCCATTATATATCCCCAGGGTAGTTCACCATGAAGACCCTGGAAAAGGGCGATACCAACCGGAACAGTTCTTGCTCTAAAATCCGTTGTTAGCATGAGGGCAAAGAGAAATTCATTGAAAGAAAACATAAAAAGCAGCAAAATTGCCGAGAGAAATCCAGGTAGAGTGATTGGTAAAATCACTCTAACAAGTGTCTGAAACCTGTTTGCCCCATCAACCAGTGCAGCATCATCTATCTCTTTAGGTATCTGAGAAAAGTAACTCATAAGCATCCAGAAAGCAAGAGGTAGACTAAAGGCAACGTAAGGAAAAATCATGGCATTGTATGTATTTATCCAGCCGATATTGCTCATAAACTTATAAAGATAACCCACAACACTAATTTGTGGAAACATTGATAGTGCGAGAACAGATAGAACAATTACCACCTTTCCTGGAAAACTGAGCCTTGAGACAGCATAAGCAGCAAGAGCACCAATCAGTGCACTGAAAATAGCCACAATTCCTGAAACAAGCAGACTGTTTTTTAGGTAATCAAGAAAATGAAGGTTCTCCAATCTTAAAATATCCAGGTAATTTTTTATCGTAAATCCGTAATTTCCTCTTATAAGGAAATCAGGGGTTTCACTAAAGGAGACGGCAACCATCCATGCAAAAGGTAACAAACAGAAGACTATCACAAACAAGATGCCCAAAGTGAGCAAAATCCTTTTAATTCTTTCCTCTTTCATAATAATGATACCGGAGTTAATCCGTAAGGATTTTAAAAGGCTGACGCCTTAACTCTGATCTGCACTATAGTGCTGCCTCTCTAAACCTTCCTGCCCTTATATATAAAAAGGCAACGGTAAATGCTATTATAAAAAGAAAAATTGATACGGTAGAGCCATAGCCGAAATCACCAAGTAAAAAATATTTGTAACTGTAGAGAGAAACGGAGGTTGTAAAGCCTCCGGGACCACCTCCCGTGATTACATAGATAATATCAAAGACCCTGAGGGCGTCTATTGTTCTAAAGATTAAAGCAACAATGACAACAGGCTTAATTACTGGTAAAGTGACCTTAAAAAATCTCTGAAAGAGATTGGCACCGTCAATTTTTGCCTGTTCATATAGACCTTGCGGGACAGATTGCAAACCTGCCAAAAGTATAATAGCAACAAAAGGGGTCGTTCTCCAGGAATCTGCCAATACAAGTGAGAGAAAGGCGCCTCCCGAACTTCCGAGCCAGTTCACGGATAAACCAGAAGTTCCTCTCAATACATAATTGGCAAGTCCATAGTCATACCTATAAATCAGTTGCCAGATTCTTGCACCAATAACAGATGGAATTGCCCATGGAAGGAGAGCAGTTCCCCTCATAATACCTCTAAAGCGAAAACTTTCGTTCAATACAAGTGCGATAATAGTTCCTGCAACCATTTCGAGTGTCACTGAAGCAAAAGAAAAGATAAGAGTGAAACCCGCAGATTGCCAGAATTGGAAATCTTTAAATAACCGAAAATAGTTTCCCAATCCTGTAAACTTTCTGGGTAAGAAAGAGACATCCTGCCACAGGCTAATCCAGAAACTACCGATGACAGGCAATAACATAAGAAGCAGGACAAAAATGCCAAGAGGCAAAATAAAAAAGAATGCCTCTCTAATCTCTCTATTCATGATACCTCTCTACAATTTTTTCTATCCCTCTTTGTGCCTCTTTCAAGGCTTCATTCGGTTCTATTTTTCCTGATATTGCAGCATTTACATATCTCTGTAACAGTTCAGAAACTTGAGTATAGTAAGGGGAATTTGGTCTTGCCACAGTGGATTCAAACGCCTTTTTCAACACCTCCATATGTGGCATTTTTTCTTTTACTTCGGGGTCGTCATAGATGTCTATCCTCGCTGGGTTCCAGCTTAAATTCAGACAAAGTTTTTTCTGAGTTTCATAAGAGAGTATAAATTTTACGAGCTCCCATGCCTCATCTTTTTTGTCGGAGTACCGTGATATTCCAATATGCCAACCGCCAAGGCTAGCTGCATGCCTTCCATTATCGAATTTTGGCAAGAGTGTAATCCCTACTTTCCCTCTTACAGGTGAACCCTGGCTATTGTGTAGTTTCCATGCGTAGGGCCAGTTTCTTTCAAAAAGGGCATTGCCATTTTCAAAAAATGTTCTTACTTCCTCTTCTCTCATCTCTGTAAATGTGTTTGGGGGCGAAATCTGATATTTGTGTATTAAATTTCTCATAAATTGAAGAGCCTGGATATTTTCCTTAGAGTACACCGTAATACTCCCTGCTTTGCTAACTATATTTCCCCCATTAGAAGCAATAAATTCGATAAAATTGCATACAAGCCCCTCGTATTGTGCTCCTTGCCAAACAAATCCAAAAAAGCCGGAATTATTCTTTCTTTCCTTGCCTTGAATCTTTTCCGCACATTGCAGAAGATCATCCCATGTTTTAGGGGTTGAATATCCATATTTTTTAAGAAGATCTCTTCTGAAATATAAAAGTCCACAATCTATATAGACAGGCATAGATATAATTTCTCCTTTGTATATATCTACCTGATGAACAACCGAACCGAACAATTGTGTCGTATCAAAGCTGTCTTTTTTGACATAGGGATCCATGGGTAAAAGCCAACCAGAAGCAGCAAATTGTGCAATCCATGCAACATCCATTAAAAAGAGGTCCGGATCCTTTTCCTTCGCATTCAGTGGTGTCACCAAACTCTGCCTTCTTATATCTGTATCCGTAGGTTGTCTTAATAATTTGACTCTAATATGAGTCCTGTTTTCAAACTCTCCTATGAGTTTTTCCCAATAATCTACCTCATTGGGAGCTCCCCCAACTGCAAAAGTCAGAAGTGACTCTTTTTTACTGCAACCTGAGGAAAAAACAAAGGAAATGAGAACTAATAAAAAAAATCGCTTCATCATTGTGCACCTCCCATCTCTTGTATTAATTTCCTGATCTCTAAATATGAATCAAGGTTGAACTTTGCTCTTGAAATACCAAAGCCCACTTTAATTGAATAAGCCCGCTCAGGCAGGACCTCAAAGACATCTTCATCCGTGAGGTCATCGCCTATCGCCAAAATAAAATCCCAGTTTCCTTTTGAAATCCAGTGCAATGCAACCCGCCCCTTGTTTATACCAGCATTTTTTATCTCAATTACTTTGCTTCCTTCTAAAACTCCAAGGTCAAGATTGGCAGTTAGATCTAAAAGGGCATCCTTTAACTCCCTCGCCCGAACTTGCGCCAATTCAGGGTCAGCCTTTCTATAGTGCCACACGAGGGAAAACTCCTTTTCTTCAATAAAAGAACCTGGAGTCCTATCCACATAGAGTTCAAGGATTGGCCATATTTCTTCTTTCCAATCGTTTTGCAGGGGTTCTATGGTCTCCCAGTCTTTCCCCTTTTCTTTGAACCATGCACCGTGTTCAGCGATCAATCCCCCATTTAGGCTGCCAAACCAAGTCTCTAATGTTTCTTTGTCTCGTCCGCTTATAATTACTACTTCATTTTTGGATTCTCCAGTAAGTGCTTCAAGAAGCCTTAAAAGATCTTTGCCAGGCTTTGCTTTTTCAGGTTTTTCGGCAAAAGGAATGAGCGTTCCGTCATAATCCAATAATAGCAGTCGCTTATTACTTCGATGATAATCATTAATTAACTTATCTTCCATTGTTTGTGTAAGTCTCTTTGCAGAGAGTTCCTGCTGAAATTTTTTGATATGGATCAACTTATCCATAAAATCTCTCGCCCATTGGATTACATTATAACGCTTAAGTCTCTTTTGCATAATAATGTTACAAGAAATTTGTTCACTCTCTGACATCTTCAAAGCCTCTATTAACGCCTGTGAAACCTCCTGTTTATTGTTTGGATTCACAATGAGAGCCTCGCCAAGCTCCTTTGCTGCCCCAGTCATTTCGCTAAGGATTAAAACACCTTTGCCGTCGGCTTTGGTAGCAATAAATTCCTTGGCTATCAGATTCATCCCGTCCCTTACGGGTGTCACAAGGGCAACATCCGCAACGCAGTAAAGAGCAGCAAGGAGGTTATAAGATAAGGAACGGTACAGATACCACACGGGCAGCCAGCCAATAGTTCCATGCTTACCATTTATCCTGCCAACCAGTTCATCCACTTCCTTTTTGAGTAACATATAGGCCTCCACACCCGTTCGAGAAGGTACTGCAACCATAACAAGGGTTACTTTTTCCTTGTATTCTGGATTCTCCTCCATAAATAGGTCAAATGCCTCAATGCGTTGAGGAATCCCTTTTGTGTAATCTAATCTATCGACAGATAAAATTAGTTTACGGTTTCCCAATTTTTTTCGAATTCTGTTGATCTCTTTTTTCACTGGTGCATTGTATATTGCATTTGCAAATCTTTCGTAGTCTATTCCCATTGGAAAGGCATCTACCTGTACTCTACGGTTAGCAGAGGTAACCAGATTGAGGGTGTATTCATAACCCAAAAGACGACGAACGCTGCTTAAAAAATGACGCACATAATCATATGTGTGAAATCCTATGAGATCTGCACCTAAAAGCCCATCCAAAATTTCCCTTCTCCATGGAAGCAAGCGGAATACTTCAAAAGAAGGAAAGGGTATGTGCAGAAAAAATCCTATTCTTGCATCGGGCAATTTTTCTCTTAAAAACATTGGAAGTAGCATTAGATGATAATCGTGTATCCAAATAACATCATCAGGTTTGGCAATTTTTATAATCGCATTACAAAAGGATTTATTCACGTGAATGTAAGACGCCCAAAAATCCTGGTTATACACCGCATGGTGGGTAAAATAGTGGAAAAGGGGCCAGATAGTTTTGTTAGAAAAACCATAATAATACATTCTAATGTCTCTTCTGGACAGAAAAATAGGATAGTTATTAAAATCGGTCATCAACTTCTTTTCTATATTGTTTTTTTCTTTTCTGTCAATGTTATCCGCAGGAATACCACACCATCCTATCCATATACTATCGTACAATTGATAAAACGAGCTTAAACCCGTAGCCAAACCACCAACACTGCGACGAAAGTGCAATTTACCTTTTCTCTTTTCTATAGTTATCGGCAACCTATTTGAAACGATTATTAGTCTATCCATAATTTCACCCAATGGGCTTCGTCGTGAGCTCAGCCGAATGGTTTTTTAAGCAAAGCTTTAAAATTTTTCCAGTTTAGAAATAACTTCTTAATATAATCTCAGTCCTTATAATACTCCATTTTTCTTCTCTTCTTTCATATAAACTGTTCTTATGGGGAATGGAATTTCAATGCCTTCTTTCTTATAACGTTCGTGGAGTTTTTTTATAAATTCGTGTTTAATAGGATACTGGCTAACAAACTCCTTGCTGCGCAAAATTACCGTGAAGTCGATACTGAAATCGCCAAAAGTATGATAACGAATAAATGGCTCGAATTCGGGAACCGCACCCTGAACCTCACGCATTACCTCCTTCGCGACCTCAATGGTTACCCTTTCAACTTTTCCGAGGTCGCTGTCGTAACTTACACCGACCTGCACGAGCACCGACATTTCTTGTACCGGTTGATAGTAGTTTGTGATAATGGTGGAGGCGAGTTTGGCGTTTGGAATGACAACCATATTATTGGGGAGTACCCTGATGGTCGTATTTCGCCACGAAATATCTGTGACACAACCCTTCTCACCAGACTCCAGTTTTATGTAGTCTCCCGGTCTTACCTGTCTTGAGACGAGCACCTGAATCCCGGCAAATAGGTTGGATAATGTATCCTGAAGGGCAAGGGCAACGGCAAGACCACCTATTCCCAATGCTGTAATTAAAGGTGTAATCGAAATGCCAAGCGACTGAAGTATAATGAGTATGCCAATAGCAAAAACCACAAGTCTCGTCAGGTTCATAAATATTGTTGTTGAGGGTAAAACCCCCTTCGTCTTTTTGGAGTATAGACCAATGAAACCCGCAGTGATTCTCGCCAGGGCCATAGTTACCGAAAAGATAACTATAACCAGGAGAATCTTTTGAAGAAGACTCAACACGGTCGGATTTATCGGAATAAACGGGGTTGCAACATAAACACCGGCGAGCGTAAACCAGAGGATGGTAACGCCGCGAAGTCCCGAGATGATAATTTCGTCTCCCTCCCATCTCGTTCTGGCAGCAATTTTTCTAAGTTTAACAAGGATAATTCTTTCAAAGATTAATCCAACTAAAAATCCTCCCACGATCAGGCTTGTGGGCAAAATAAGTCCCTTGATTGTTAAAGATTCACTTTCCATTTAGACCTCCTTAGAGTGAACGGTGTACTGTCAAACAGAAACCAAATCGGACGCAGATACACGCAGATTGGCACAGTAGTTGAAAACTCAAATCTAAAATCTAAAATCTAAATAGTCTGAGCCAGAAAAATGTCCAATCTACCGGCTTACTTTTACGCTTCCTTTAGCTGTAGGGCAAAGCTTCAGCTTTGCGATATCCAAATCGAATAACTGATAGCCTGCGGGCGATATATAGACTGAAAAAGTAGCCTGTCCCCTTTTTTCACAATTCCCACGAAAAACGACAAGCGATTAAGCAAACCTGCTTTTACTTTACATTTTACATTTTGCATTTTGCATTTTGATTTTTGATATGGTTATTATCTCTCTTCCACCTCTATCCTGTATGGCATAATATACAGGTATTCCGAGGAAAGAAGTGACTTAAGCGAGGAAAGATATGTGTTTATACCAAATGACGGACCGAACTTAAATTCTCTCTTTGGTTTTGGATATATCACGACCTCTTTTTCCTTTATATCCGCCATCTTCTGTGCCTCTTTTAGCGCATCAAGCATCCCCCCTACATCGTCAATAAGAGCAAGTTCCTTTGCACTCACACCACTCCATATCCTTCCCTCTCCGATGGAGTGGATATACTCCTTTGTTGTGTCCCTTCCAGATGCAACTGCCTCTGTAAACCTGCCATACCACCACTCTACGGATTTCTTTATCTTCTCACGCTCATAATCATCCCATTTATGGATGTCGGAAAGTATATCTGCATGCTCTCCCAGTTTTATGATATCCCATGATATTCCTATCTTGTCATACAACCCCTTGAGAAGAAAACTTGCCCATATTACCCCTATTGAGCCTGTGATAGTTGAGTTGTCAGCGTATATCTTATCGCCGTATGTGGATATAAAGTATCCTCCGGAACCAGCAACACTACCCATAGAGACAATAACAGGTTTCTTCTCCCCTACATCTTTTAAGGCATTTGCGATCAGTTCCGATGCAAGGGCATCTCCACCTCCAGAGTTCACCCTGAATACCACTGCCTTTATTTTTTTGTCATTCTTTATTCCCTCAAGTATCTCTACCATATCGTCCGAGCCGATGTACCCCTGTGACGATTTACCCTGTATGATATTTCCCTCCGCTACAACAAGTGCTATCTTTTCCTTATCTTCTCTCCATTTCCTGCTTACAACTCTCTCTACCTTAAACTTCTTTTTTCCTATACCAATTGGGCTAAATCCCTTTTTCCCTGTTTTGTTAATAAGAGAATCCACCTTGTCTTTGCTCCAGATAGCATCTACAATTCCTGTTTCTAACGCTTCTTCTCCATTAAAGAAGATTCCCTCGTCTACAAGTTTCTGAAGACTATCGGTTGATATACCTCTTGCTTTAGCAATCGTTTCAATTACAGGATAATAAACATCGCCGAGATATTTGGCAAACTGAAGACTGTCCTCTTCAGACATTTCTTTCCTCTCGAACGGCTCCGCAGCCGATTTAAATTTCCCTATTCTCTCTATTTGCGCCTCTATTCCGAGTTTCTCCATTGTTCCCTTGAAATATATCCTCTTCGCCTGAACTCCCGGAATCCAGATCTCTCCTGCTGGATGGAGAAATAACGAATCTGCTACAGACGAAAGATAAAGGGAGCCAATTCCATAATAGGTTGAGTATGTATATATCTTCTTGCCCCTTGACTTGAAATCAAAAAGTGCGTCTCTTATCTCTTCCCACTGACTCATATGCATCGAGGGTGCTTTTATCTCCAAGAATAGGCCTTTACAGGCATCGTCTTTTGAGAGTTTTTCTATCCTGTTAAGGAGCTTATAGAATGGTGCATCTATCCTCTCAAAAATAAATCCACTTCTCTCAAGTTCCGGATAAGAACCCTTTATCCTGAGTTCCGCAAACGAGGGTCTGGGCTTCATAAATGTAGGGTATCTCTCGTTTGAAAACACAATACCGGCATCATAACTATCGGTCTCGTCCATTTTACCATATTTACCACCCACTCCAAATTTGCCAAAAGAAATGGAAACACCCGCCTTCCACATATCTTCGTTCCCATAACCCTCTATGAATATACCATCTACCGGCTCTATCTTTATACCCACTGTATAGTCAAGTGAATTGTCTTCCTTCCGGTAGTTTTCTATATCAAAGGTGAGCGTAACTCTGTCTGTTCCCGGTCTAATACCCACACCAGGAGAGAAAAGATATCTATCGTCAACCTTATCGCCTACAAACCCAACTGACAGAAACTTGTGTGGCCTTATAGTGGTTCCGATGCTATAACCCTTTGTGTTACCAAATTTGTATCCCAAACCCAAATATAGCCAGTCTTTTATTGGAAATCCACTTGTAAGAATAAAATCGCTTTTCTTACCTTTTACCATTGTCCCCAGTCCGATACTGCCCAGTGATAGACCGATAGTATGGGATGTATCATCTCCGTGAAAACTTCCAAGGTATGAGAATTCAAGCCCCGGCGATATTGCAATCCCTGCCGGATTTACAAATGGAGAAAAGGACCTCTCCACCGTTGCCACACTCCCATCGAAAAGGAGTGTCACCATACTCAAGAACAGAACATAACCCAACATAAAACCTCCTTTTTGG
>DAOUSS010000034.1 GCA_030627085.1 Candidatus Stahliibacteriota bacterium
CGTGTATTTTTTTATTCATACCTCTTAATTTAACCTCATCCCCTATTGTAATAATCATTACTGACTTGTTGTCGAAATAATATCGTTCTGTCATTATGGCATCCATATATGCATATGCATATAGTAGACTTGTTCCGATCCCCCCTGCAGCAAATTCTGCCCCATAAATCCCTGCTTTCTTCCATCCTGAGGTATTATTACCTCCATTAGTTTCCAAACTCTGCAAAGATAAATTGCTGGCATAAAGATAATTATCCGCATTTATTTGTAGATACTGCGGTCCTATGGCACTATGAGAAAGAATATCCCCATTTCCAATCCGTCCCGAAATCAGAAAGGAATGCTTCACAAACACATCACGGGTAGAAGAAGCCTCTAAACCAGCAATTCCGCCAAGCAACAAGTCAATAGTAACAATTAGCCTCAGGAAACTTCCCTTTATATGCATAATTCCTTCTTTTTGTTTAATATTTAAGGTTAAGAGAATATAGGGTCAAATCTTGACATTAGAACTCTCTCTTGTAGTAGTCTTATAACCTGCCGTTTCCTCTAATATTCTACTATATATTATATCCTAGAATCGTTCAGTTGTCAAGAGAGAACCTTATCTTACAAAGGGCAGGGTCGAGGGTCAGGTTAAACCGAGATCCACACCGCCTGTTACCTCTTTTACCTTTTCCTGGGCAATCTCTTGTGCCTTTTTCCTTGCCTCATTTACTGCAGAAAGAATGAGGTCCTCAAGAAGTGACTTATCTTTCATATTTATAAGTTCAGGGGCTATCTCCACCTTGACTATTTCCTGATTACCATTTACAATAACCTTTACCAGCCCACCACCAGACGATATTTGCGCGGTTTCCTTTTTCAAGTCATCCTGTATCCGAGCAATAGCTCCCTGTATCTCCTGAAAACTTTTCAGGAGTCCCAAAAGATTTTTCATAGTTATCCTCCTCTGGAGACAACTTCAGCAGAAAAAAACCTCAATGTCTTCTTCAGTATGGCACTTTCTTTTTCTATATCCTTTGCTTTGCCTTTTTTGAATACAATCTTCAAATCTCTACCTATAATCTTGCTCAGATGCTTTTCTACCAGCTTTTTCTTTTCGTTTATAGCATCACGGTGAAAGTCATTTGGAAACTCAACAACAATTCTATTTTTGTCAAGTTCAACCGGGTTACCAAGCGCTATAATAGAGGCAATGGTTTTGCTTTCTTTCTCCATGGTCCCTGCAACCTGTTCCCATATCTCTTGCATTTTAGTCTTTGGTGTTGTGCCGTATGCGGTAATTTCATCTGTTCTATAGCTTTCTTTTGCCTCGGATACTGCTGGAGACTCTTCAGCAGTCACGTAGGGTGTTGCCTCCAGACTCTCTATTATCTTCTCTATTGGCACCGTCTTGAAGGCAGATAATCTTGTCATTGTTTCCAACAGGTATATATCAGGATTTTCAGAATAGCGCATCTCTCGTCTTGTTTCTAAAAGAAATCTCATTATTCTCAAAATAACATTGGGCGATTGCTGGAGGCCTGTGGTTATGTATTTCCTTCTTTCTTCCGGCGAGAGGGATATATTTACATCGGTATTGACTAAAAGCACAAGGCGAAGATGCTCAAGAAATCCTGTGAGTATTTCTTCTGCACTTATTCCGGATTCGATCATCTGCTGTATAAGGGAGAGAAGTTCCTTTGTGTTTCCTTTAGCTATGTAGGATTGTATGTTAAAAAATACATCTTCACTGGGCAATCCAAGCACATTTCTTACATCTTCTTCTCTGATAAGAGAATCTGAATACGCTACCAATTGGTCTAACATACCTTCGGCATCTCTTAAAGCCCCGTCTGCCTTTCTGGCAATGAGTTTGATAGCATTTTCTTCTATCTTTATCTTCTCTTTTTCTATTATAACCTTTAACGTACTGAGGGTATCTTCAAACCCAATTCTTCTGAAGTTGAACCTTTGACATCTTGATAATATTGTTTGAGGTAATTTCTGTGGTTGCGTCGTAGCAAATATAAATATAATATGAGATGGAGGTTCCTCAAGAATCTTAAGAAGGGCATTGAAAGCCGGATCAGTTAACATATGGACTTCATCTATAATATATACCTTGTATTTTGAAGAACTCGGGACATATCTTGCGTTTTCTCTCAGGTTTCGTATCTCGTCTATTCCTCTGTTGCTTGCTCCATCTATCTCTATCACATCAACAGAACTTCCTTGTGTGATTTCTTTGCAGTGTACGCATTCGTTGCAGGGAATGGGTGTGGGGCCGTTATCGCAGTTCAACGCCTTTGCAAGTATACGAGCGGTTGTTGTTTTTCCAACTCCTCTTGGTCCTGCGAAGAGATAGGCATGTGCTATTCTGCCGTGTGAGATTGCGTTCTTAAGGGTGGTAGTGCAGTGTTTCTGCCCTATAACCTCGTCAAAATTTCTTGGTCTGTATTTGCGGGCGAATACTGTATACATTGAAGAAAATAGGTCCTTTTGGGGAGGTCAAAGAGAGGAAAAATCTTGTTTAATTTTAAAAAGTTAAAATAAGCGACGGTAATGCAAGAGATTTTTGGGTTTAGTGACCACATTATAACATAAAAATATTAATTTGTCAAGGAAAAAATAAAAAATGTTCTTGGTTGGCTGATTTTTTTGCTTGACATTTTCTCTTTTTTGCTGTAAAATAAAATATGCTATAGTTTTTATTTATATGGAGGTAATATGGAATTTATAAACTTAGACAAGTTAAACGTGGATGTTAAAAAGAAGTTAAAGCCATACTATAATAGTGTCTTAACAGAGCTTATTGACAATGTAAAGTCCATAGTGGTATATGGAAGTGCATCTTCAAGGGAATAATAAGATTACGAGGAGAGACTCCTCCTTTCAAGCATATCTTGACACACTATCAGCTCTGGCGAGTTATGTAGATAGAATGTAAAAGCGTATACTTATGAAATTTGGTTTCCATATATCAATATCCGGTGGCTTTGGGAGAGTTGTCGAAAGAGCAAAAATAAGAGGGTGTGACACTATACAGTTATTCTCACGCAATCCCAGAGGATGGCGGTATTCTCCATTAAAAGAAGAAGAAATAGAGAAATTCAAGCAAAACAGAAAGACTTGCGGCATAGATCCTGTATTCACACATCTTCCTTATCTGCCCAACCTTGCCTCTCCGAAGTCTGACCTCTTGAGGATTTCTATATTTACATTGGAAGAAGAACTACGTAGAGCGAAGATTCTTGGTGCAGATTTTGTTGTGGCACATATGGGTGCAAAGCTTGATTCACCACTTGAAAAGGCCATATCAAGGATAAGTGATTCAATAAATACCGCATTTGGGAATGTAAAAAATAATGTAATTCTGTTACTTGAAAATACGGCAGGTGAAGGCTCTGAGGTGGGCGATAGATTTTCTGTGATTAGAGGTGTTATTGATAGGATCGACGATAAGGGGAGAGTTGGTATGTGTCTGGATACCGCACACGCATTCGAAGCAGGATATGATTTGTCGACGGAAAAGGGTGTTAGTGATACTTTGAAAGAATTTGATGATACAATAGGATTGAAGATACTTTATCTTCTCCACTTGAATGATTCAAAGACCCCACTTGGGTCACATCGTGATCTTCACTGGCATATAGGAGAAGGATACATTGGACTTGAGGGTTTTAGAAATATTGTAAATTGTCCTCTTCTATCACATCTGCCGTGTATAATGGAAACGCCAAGAAAGAACGAAGAAGACGACATAAAAAATATGAAAACGGTAAGGGGGCTGATAACCAAATAAGTTCAAAATCAACAATTTTATAGGGCAAGAATCCAGAGACAAAAACCATAACTTAGATATTATCAAAAGGACAAAATCAGAATTATAACATAGTAATGTATGAGAACCACAGATTACTGGCAATTGAGGGAAGAAATAAAGAAGGGAGATATAAAGAACAGTTATCTCCTTGCTGGTGAAAATGATTTTATCAAAGAAGAGATTATAGATCTTCTTGAAACAAGTCTTGTAGAGAAAAAATCAAGGGCGTTTGATGAAACGAAATTTTATGGGGACGAACTGCCAGACGGTATCTACCGGCATATATGTTCACCCCCCGTTGCCTCAAAGAGACATCTTTCTGTGATTTTTGGTATTGACCGAATCAAAAAAGGCAACGAACAGATAAAGAGGGTAGTAGAATCATCATCCCCGTTTCTGTGTATCGTCTTAACAGCCGGTAAAATAGACAAAAAGAAAGAAAACAAGTTTATCAAATGGGTTTTAGATAATGTATATACACTTGTATGTAAAAAATTTTCAGAGGATGAAGTAAAGAAATGGATTTTGGAAACTGTGAAGAGTAAAGGAGCGGATATATCTCGAGATGCCATTTGTCTCCTCTGGGACTTCATCGGTGATGATATGCTCTCACTGCATTCGGAGATTGAGAAACTTTTGACATTCAAGCCCAAAGGAGCGATTGAGACGAAAGATATTAAAGCGATTGTTGGAGAAGACAGGATATTGTCAATATACACACTTGAACAAGCAATCTACGAAAGTGACCTTCGCAAAGGAATGAAGGCACTGGAAAACCTTTTTATGTGGGGAGAGAAGCCTACAGTCATAGTTTACAGGTTGAGGATATGGCTCTCGTCGTCTCTCTCGGGCAAGGGCTGGAAAAATAGTCTTGGTTTTGATGATGCTGCGATGGCAATATCCATGCTAATGGAAACAGAACTGTCTATAAAACGCGGAGAAATGGATGGCAGATTTGCGGTAGAAGAACTGGTATATAAGTTAATAAATAGAAGGTAGACTCCTGGATCATACCAGGTGATTGTGGAGTATTTGAAGGTTAGAGGTTTTGTGTTGGGCTTTGAAGGTTAGGATTTGTTTGGGATTTACTTGCCTGCCGGTGGGCAGGGTGCTTGGAAATTGAGATTTAGAGGAGATAAAGGGGGTATTTTTATATGGAATTCAAACAGCTTGATGACATAAGATGGATACTGGAAAAGACCGGCGATATGAGAGTGCCGGGGCTTATATATGCAGACAGGGAGCTTCTTCAGCATATTGAGAGAGAGAATGTAGCATCTCAGATAGCAAATGTTGCACACCTGCCTGGTATTGTGGGTTATTCTCTTGGTATGCCCGATATACATTGGGGATATGGCTTTCCTATAGGAGGAGTTGCAGGAATAAGAACAAGCGATGGAGTAATATCCCCAGGTGGAGTTGGTTATGATATCAACTGTGGTGTGAGAATGCTACGGACGGGGGTTAGAGAAGATGAGGTGAGCCCCTATCTTGGGCAGCTTCTCGACGCCATATACAGTAATGTTCCCTGTGGAGTTGGGTCAAAGGGTAAACTCAGATTGACAAAGAGCAATCTCGAAGAGGTGCTTGTAAAAGGTGCGGGATGGATGGTAGACAATGGATTTGGTGAATCCCGTGATTTGCTTGTGTTAGAAGAAGAGGGAAGGATGAGTGGCGCTGATCCCTCAAAAATAAGTAATAGGGCATTTGAGAGAGGCATGCCACAACTCGGCACATTGGGTGCAGGTAACCATTTTCTTGAAATTCAGGTGGTGGATAAGGTTTATATTCCTGGTATTGCAGAGATGTTTGGTCTTTTTGAGGGCGAAGTAACCTGTATGATTCACACCGGTTCAAGAGGATTCGGACATCAGGTTTGCGATGACTATCTGAGAGTATGTGAACACGCGGTAGAAAAATATCACATCTATCTCCCTGATAAAGAGCTATCCTGTGCCCCGATAGATTCAAAAGAGGGAAGAGATTATTTTGGTGCTATGGCATGTGCTGCAAACTTTGCCTGGGCAAACAGGCAGTGTATAACCCATTGGATAAGAGAGTCGTTTATCAGTGTATTCAGTAACGCAAGGTTGGAAATAATATATGATGTCGCCCATAACATAGCAAAAATTGAGAAACACATAGTTGATGGCAAGACCATGGAGCTCTGTGTACATCGCAAGGGAGCTACAAGGGCATTTCCAAAAGGACATCCACAGGTACCGAAAATTTATAGAGATGTTGGCCAGCCAGTTCTCATCCCTGGGGATATGGGAACTAACTCATATATACTTATAGGAACCACTACAGCGATGAAAGAAACCTTTGGCTCAACCTGTCATGGTGCAGGCAGGAGACTGTCAAGACATAAGGCGATAAAGGCAGCAAGGGGTAGAAGCATTGATAGAGAACTCAGAAAGAAAGGTATACTGGTGCGCGCAAAATCATACAGAACACTTATGGAAGAAATGTCAGACGCATATAAGGATATTGATAAAGTAGTTTCGGTTGTGGAACGAGCCGGAATTTCAAAAAAGGTTGCCAAAATGAGACCCATAGGAGTTATAAAAGGGTGACTTATGAATAAGAAATTGACGACAAAGGAAGCGGTGATTGTGCTTGTAATATTTGGATTACTTGCTGTATTTGGAGTTATAAGATTCGGAATAACACAGGACAGGTACAAAATATACATAGGAAATGTTGTGGTAAATAAGGTTGAGAATGTCTTGCTAAAATATCACAAAAAAAATGGTACATATTTAATGCTCCAAGATACACTTATAACAGATTACAATGCTTTTAGGGAACTCTTTCCTTTGAAATTGCCGGTTGCAGATTTTCAACAATTTATTTACAGGGTGAGGGAGAAGGAGTACTACATAAGCGTCATTACTAATAACAGAAAGAGGACTGATATAAAAAGAGTTAGTAAGCAGGGGTTCATTACAGATCCCTGAAGTAATATAACAGGATTGTTGATTGCAGGGTGTGTTATGAATAGGGTTGTATTTCTTGGGACAGCAGGTGCAAGAATCGCAGTATTCAAACAGATAAGGGCGTCTGGTGGAATATGGCTTGAACTGAATGATACGAGAATACTGATAGACCCTGGCCCCGGCTCTCTTGTCAAATGTTGTGCCTCGAGAGCTGGACTGGATCCCCGGAAGATAGATGCCATATTTCTCTCACATAGGCATCTTGACCATTCTGCAGATATGAATGTAATGGTGGAGGCAATGACAGGAGGTGGACTTAAAAAGAGAGGCGCCGTTTTCCTACCGGCAGATGCATTGAGCGATGATCCCGTTCTGTGGAGTTATGCAAGAAGTTATGTAGAAGAGATGGTTATTCTGAAAGAGAACGAAACATATAGTCTCAAGAAGTTGAAGATTCACACATCAGAAAGGCTTGTCCACAGTGTTGAGACATATGGTGCAAGGTTTGAGGGAAATAAGACCGTAGTATATATACCGGATACGAAGTTCTTTTCTACTCTTTATGAAAACTTTAAAGGGGATATACTCATAATAAATGTGGTAAGAAAGGAAAAGAGTGAATACGAGCACTTATCGCTTGAAGAAGCGAAAGAGATAATTAAAGCAATTAGACCGCAAACAGCAATACTCACACATTTCGGGATGACGATGATAACGGCGAAACCCTGGGTACTGGCAGAAAAATTACAGGAAGAGATAGGAATAAAGGTGATTGCA
Organism: Candidatus Stahliibacteriota bacterium; assembly: GCA_030627085.1. Taxonomy (GTDB): domain Bacteria; phylum Hydrothermota; class UBA3073; order UBA3073; family UBA3073; genus UBA3073. The sequence goes on from DAOUSS010000034.1 coordinate 7,525, forward strand.
GCAAGAGACGGAATGCAGTTTGCCCTATGACTTTTATTTTTAACTTTGACGGCACATTAACCAACCCATTTCCTCATGCAGATGCAATGAGAGAGATGATGATAAAGATTCTTGTGTCCAAGGGGACTTCCGAATACTTTGATATTTAATCTTACTTTCTATGTTAAAACTTGGAATAACAGGAATACCCGGTGGTGGTAAGAGCACTATCTTTACCGTCCTTACCCGTAAAGAGACTACATATACATCGGAGCCAGATATTGCAGTAGTAGGCATATCCGACGAAAGACTGGACTATCTTGCCCGTTTATTCAAAAAGGAGAAAGTAGTGTATGAGGCAATGGAGTTTGTAGATGTAAAAAACAATAAAAACCTGTTGAAGAATATGGATATTTTGATTGTGGTTGTGCCTTTTTTTGGTGGCTTTGATACCCCTAAAAATTATCTGGAAGAGGTAGAAAATAAGTTTATAGTTGAAGATGCTCTCCTGTGCGAGGAAAGATGTAAGAGGATTGAAAAGAGCAAGAAGGAAGAGATAGAAGGAGAATTAGACCTGCTGAGGAAGCTGGGAACGACCCTGGAGGAGGAAAAACCGCTTCGTGTCTATGAGTTGAATCCCTGGGAAAATAAAATCATAAAGGGATTTACATTTTTGTCTATAAAATCCTGCATCTGTATTTTAAATCTTGAGGAAGGGATAGAAGAAAAAGTCGTGAGTTTCCCATTTGTGCATTCGATTCCTGTGATAGCGGTGTATGGTGAACTTGAAAAGGAGGTTATTCTTGCGGGAGACGAAGAGGAGATGAGAGCAGAATTTGGACTGGGACCTCCCCTTATATTGAGACTCAAAAACACTGTGTTTGAAGCCAAAAACATTATAACATTCTATACGGTAGTTGGTAAGGAAGCAAGGGCATGGAATATAGAGAAAGGGACAACTGCAATAGAATCAGCAGGGAAAATACATTCAGATATAGCACACGGTTTTATAAAGGCAGAAGTGGTTCCGTTCGATGTTTTAAAAGAGACCGGTTCTTTCAATGAGGCAAAACACCAGGGCAAGGTGAGACTTGAAGGGAAGGAATATGAGATTAGCGACGGTGATGTAATAGAGTTCAGGTTCAATGTGTAATTTTGTTTTTCTTAAGACCTTTTAGAAGGAGGTAGTATGGAATTCTTACTGCTTGGGGGGATGATACTATTAATGGGACTTACAAGCAAGGTAAAGATGTTGAAAGAAGCTAACAGGGCACTCATAGGACTGAAAATACCCATTGGTATAGTTGTATTCGTTGTCGGTCTTGTTCTCCTTACAACAGGAGGAACATATATTAAAACTGCTTATCGGGGTACTCTTGTCTTTCCAGGTATCATGGGTTTAATAGCAGGTGCACTTTTAATCTTTGATTTGTTTAAGCTTATACCTCAGGCACAGGAGTCTATAGACAAGGTGACGAATACCATAAATACCCTGCAAGTTCCTGTTGGCGTCGTTACTATAATAGCCGCATTGATAGGTATGTTTTGACGGATGAAAGTATTCATAAAGACACTTGGATGTCCGAAGAATCTTGTTGATTCTGAGGTTATTACGGGTTACATTTCGAAGGGGAAGAATTCCATCACAAAAGACCCTTCCGAGGCCGATGTGATAATTCTGAATACCTGTGCATTTATACAGGATGCAGTGCGAGAATCAGAGGAAGAGATATCGTATCTATCAAATCTGCGGGGGAGACTCATAGTTACAGGATGTCTCCCCCAGAGATTTAAAAAGGTGTCTCAAGGATGCGATTTTATAGTCGGTCTCGGCAGATATGACTTCTGGGAAAGACTTGGGAGGGGAAATCTTCCAGAATCCTGCCTTTTAGTCTCATCTAACAATTATATCTTTAATGACACAAACAGAGTGTTACTGACTCCATCTCACTATGCGTATTTGAGAATTGCTGAAGGATGCTCAAATAGATGCAGTTATTGTATTATTCCATACATCAGAGGACCATATCGTAGTAAAAAGATAAAAGATATAGTGACAGAGGCAGAATATTTGAGAGATGCTGGTGTAAAGGAGCTCATTCTTATAGCACAGGACACAACTAATTATGGAATTGATATATATAGTGAATATAAACTACCAGAAATTTTGCAAAGGCTCTCAATGATTGACGGAATTGACTGGATAAGATTGTTATATGCCCATCCAGCCCATTTGACAGATAATATAATAGATATAATTAGAGAAAGCAAAAAGATTGTAAAATATGTAGATCTGCCTATTCAGCATATATCCAATTCCATCTTGAAATCAATGCGAAGAAAGGTTACAAGAGAGAGAATTGAAGAGATTGTCAAAAATTTAAGGACAATCCCGGGGATGCACATAAGGTCCGAGGTGATGGTAGGATATCCAGGAGAAGGAGAGAAAGAGTTTGCAGAACTTATAGATTTTCTTCTTTCTGTAAAATTTGACTCGCTTGGGCTCTTTAAATTTTCTTTGGAAAAAGAGGCGCCTGTACATAGAGGTGGAATTTCATCAGACCTGCTTTCTATTGAGGAGATAGAGGAGAGATACGATATAATTATGGAGATTGCAAGGCAGCTATCATATGAACACAATTGCTCTCTCGTTGGTAGGACCCTTAGAATCATTGTGGACGGCCCCGGTGAAGGCAGAACTCAGTGGCAGTCACCCGAGATAGATGGTGTAGTATTTTTTGAAGGAGATGCAAGAACAGGTGAATTTACAGATGTTAAAATCACCAATGCAGAGGATTTTGATCTTTTTGGAGTTACAACAGACCCATTTCTCCATATACGTACCGGTCCTTCATAATCAATCTTGATTTCTAAGCTCTTTCTCTTTAAGGGAACTCAAAATTTTCTTGATTGCATAGGAAACTATACCACAGAGGACACGGAGAAACAATATTTATTTATTCTCTGTGTGCTCAAATGGTTGAAC
>DAOUSS010000212.1 GCA_030627085.1 Candidatus Stahliibacteriota bacterium
ATCGAGTCGGTAGAGGATGAGGTTGAATTCTGGAGAGTTGCTGGATATGACTATGCTCATATAATTCCAGTTTATGAGTTTCCAAAAGAGCGACAAAACCTTGGAGACATATCCTGGGTGTCAAGTATAAAAGGTGTTATCACGAACAAGAAGGAGTTTGATGAGTATCGTTGGCCAGATGAGATAGATTTTACCCCCGTAGATAGAGCAGCCAAAGCCATTAAAGGTAATCAGAAACTTGTATCCGGCAGTCTGTGCGGCATTTTCGAGGAAACAAGTTTCATCATGGGATTTGAGACCCTGTGCGTCTCTCTATTGGAAAATAGAGACCTCGTCAGGAGAGTAGTGGATAGAGTCGGTTCTTTTATATTAAATCTTGTAGACAGGGTCTCGCAATATGAAGAAGTTAAAGCTATATGGCTATCAGATGATATAGCCTACAAGGGAGGAACGCTTATCTCACCAAAGGATTTGAGAGAATTGATATTTCCCTGGTATAAAAGAATAGGAAATATCGCCAAAAGACATAATCTACCATTCATATATCACTCTGATGGGAAATTATGGCACATTCTGGATGACCTGATTGACTGCGGTGTAAATGCCATTCACCCCCTTGAACCACTTTCAATGGATGCTACCCAATTGAAAAAAGAATACGGGGATAGATTATGTCTTATTGGAAACGTGGACCTCGATTATCCTCTTACCAGGGGCACACCCGAGGATGTCCGTAGGATGGTTAAAGAGAGGATAGAGAAACTTGCACTGGGTGGTGGTTACTGTTGTGGTAGTAGTAACACCATTGCAAGTTATGTGCCGGTGGAGAACTACATTGCACTGCTTGAGGCAACGGATGAATATGGGAGGTATCCAGTAAGATGAGAACCTTTTTTTCAAATCCTTTTGCTGCCCTACTTCTCATTATTGGAGGAGGAGGTCTCATATGGTTGCTCATTACACCGTACGCCTTTCGGGCATCTGATGTTGAAGATGGCAGAGTCAAGGTTGCAATGTGGTATATGACAGGCGCAAAAGAAGAAAAGCCCGAAGTAGTCAAGGCATTCAATGAGTCTCAAGATTCAATACTTATTGTTGCATCGGCAATACCCTGGAGGGAGCACGAGAGAAAGATTCTCACCACCATACTTGGTGGTAGCCCACCGGATATAATATCACAGGTCGGTTCTGTTGCAAAGTGGGCGACAAGAGGTGCCCTTATTCCCCTGAATGAATTTATAGAGGAAGACAGTTTTGACATTTCTGTCTTCTTCCCTGCCCTTGTTCAGGAGATGAGCTATGAGGATAAGATATACGGAATACCAACCGCAACTGCCTGTTATTGTTTATTTTACAACAAAGACATAGTGGGTGATACTCCGCCTCCCAGAACCTGGGATGAACTTGTGACCCTCTCGGAGAGATTCTCCACCTATGATTCACAAGGCAGAATGACAAAGGCGGGTTTCATACCTAACTACGGCAATTTCCCAGCCGCTATGTTCTACTCGCTTGAATTAGGTGCAGAATTTCTGTCAGAAGATGGAAAGAGGGTTAAGCTATGTACACCTCCTGTAATTGAGTCTCTTGAATGGACTGTGAATTTCTACGAAAAGTTTGGATTAAGAAATCTCTCCGCACTTGTAGCAAGTTTTTCAACTGGTGAACAGCACGGATTCATAAAAGGCGATGTAGTATATGCGATTCTGGATAATACATTCGGGGACCAGATAAGAATGTATGCGCCAGAGATGAATTACGGGGTTGCGCTCGTCCCCACTCATCCTGGGAGTAAAAGTGTTACATCTGCTGGCGCCTGGTGGTTTGCAATACCCAAAGGAGCGAAACATCCGGAGGAGGTATGGGAATTTTTTAAATTTGTGAGCAGTAAAGATGCACAACTTACGCTCTTCCTTGAGGAGAAGGAAGAGAAACTTCTGCCATCCAACAGACTGGTTTATGATGATTCTACATTTCTTGAATACCCGAATATAAAAATCTATAAAAGTCAGATGGAGAACGCTACATCTCCAACATTTATCCCGTTTGCCCACGATGCCTTCTGGCGAGAATACACAAACGCTGTAGAAAAGGTAATTCATAACATTGCGAGTTCGGAAGATGCTCTTAAGGAGGCAGAAAAGAATATTCAGAATGAGCTTGATAAGGCAATGATATATGACGAATATGTCAAAGAACATATCAAATAAGCAGGATCAAACAGTCCTGGGAATATTATTCTCATCTCCCTGGATAATAGGGTTTATTCTATTCTTCACATATCCTATCATCTCATCTCTATATTATAGCTTCTGCCACTTTGATATTTTCCGTCCCGCACAATGGATCGGTCTCGGAAACTATAAGGAACTTTTTACCACTGACCCGTATTTCTGGCAATCGATTTGGAATACCATATTTTATGTGGTCTTGCGGGTCCCTCTTAATATAATAGGTTCTCTCCTTCTTGCTATGATGGTAAATAGGTCTCTGCGTGGTATTACGGTATACAGGACACTGTATTTCTTTCCGTCGCTTGTAGCAGGGGTTTCCATCTCAGTAATCTGGATGTGGATGTTCAATCCTCAGTATGGACTTATAAATTCATTTCTACGAGGGATTGGCACTGAAGGTCCCCTCTGGCTTGGAAGTATCAGGTGGTCAAAACCTTCGCTTGTCCTTATGAGCCTCTGGGGTATTGGAGGAGGCAGAATGATTTTGTATCTTGCTGCCCTTCAGGGGGTTCCAAAGAGTCTTTATGAGGCAGCGGATGTGGATGGAGCGACTGGATGGAGCAAATTTATGCATATAACAATACCTATGATATCGCCAGTTCTTTTTTTGACATTGATCTTTGAGGTTATTGGTTCCTTCCAAGTATTTACTGAGGCATATGTTATGACAGGGGGAGGACCGCTCAATTCAACACTGTTCTATAATCTTTATTTATATCTTAAGGCATTTGTTGACTTTGATATGGGTTATGCCTGTGCTATGGCATGGATATTATGTGTAGCAATGTTACTCTTGACAATTTTACAATTCAGGTTGGCGCGAAAATGGGTGTTTTATGCAGGAAGATAACAATTTTATGAGTAATAATGCCAAGAAAATAGCGGGAAAAGCATCACTCTACCTCATATATACCTTTATAGGGTTGATATTCTTTCTACCTTTCCTCTGGATGCTCTCAACATCGTTAAAGGCGGGAGGGGAGATATTTGTGTATCCACCAAAATTTATC
>DAOUSS010000288.1 GCA_030627085.1 Candidatus Stahliibacteriota bacterium
AACCACAAGGGTTGTCCCTACACTGTAGGGATAAAGTTTATTCCTGTCCGCAACATGGGAAAATCACGTTTCTGCACAGCCTGAGGATGTCGCTCCTACCTGCTTCTCTTTTCTCTCTTCTCTCTTCTTCCTACTCCATACTCCTTACTGCCTACTCCCTACGCTCTACGCCCCTCCCACCTCTCCGGGGAAACATAGTCTCCATATTTTGTTCTTGCTTCAATCAATCGTTTCTTCTCTTCTTCCAATATTTCAAACAATACAGGCGGCGTATCCGTAACTGTAGTCTCGTAGATTTTTCTTATTCTGTCAATCTTCGCCAGATTCTCAGGTATCCTTATTGTAAACTGCTTTGTATAATCCTCTTTAGAATAGTCTTTATTCAATACCTGTTTGAACAGTTTCTTAATATCATCATATCTTGGTATGTATCCCGTTGGTGTTTTTATTGCACCAACCTCGTTATGCACACGCAATTCCATCCACTTTAGCCAGACCCTTTTGTCGGTTTTCTCATTTATAAAATTTCCCTCTTTGTCTTTCAGAAAATAATTAACTCCAAATACCCTGGGTGGTCTTTCCATAGAACTGCCGAATTTCAGGTTCATAGATATATAGCTACCGACTGGAACAGATAAGAAATCGAGATTTGACATCGGGTTGAATTTTCTAACTCCCTCTTTGCCAAGCGTAGCCGCTGTCGTCTCTGATTCAAGTGATGCACCTTTAGTAATTATCCCATGCGTCCAGCCAAACGCCTCCTGCACAGGAACCCAGGTATCCGAATCCCTGCCACCATAAATTATCCCGCTGAGTTCCACACCATTGGGGTCATGCAATCTGGGATTTACATTTTCTAAATTTTTCAGAGCAATTGTAAATCTGGCGTTTTTGTGCGAGGGGGTTATCTCGTTGCCCTCAGCATCCTTTTTGCCGGCTATCCATTCACCCGAATGGTTGATGCCTCTTTCGGGCATTTCGTCATCTTTCCCGATCCAATACACGCTTTTATCCTCTGTAACCAGAACATTACTAAATATGATTTCATTTGGCGAATGTAATGCCTTCCATATTATCGGGTCGTCTTTGGGGTTTATACCCTGTATGATTCCAAAGATACCCGACTCTACATTAACCGCATACGCTTTGTTGCCTCTCTTTTTGATATAAGCTATATCATCTCCAATAATGCTTTCTTCAGGTATCATAGCGGTAGAGGTCTTACCACAGAGCGATGGAAACGCTCCTGAAAAAAAGGTCGTCCTGTTATTTGGACCGTGTATACCAACAATAAGCATATGCTCAGTAAGCCAACCTTCTTTCTCTGCTCTATAAATTGCAAGGCGCATAGCGAGTTTCTTAAGCCCGATTGTATTGCCACCATATTGAGTATTCACCGAATATACGATTGCATCTTCACAATCAATGTATATTCTGCGTTTGTCAATGTTTTTACTCACCTTTCTTTCGTTGAGTTCGCCCGCACTATGGACAAATTTGAAGAATTGAGCAGAGCGACCCTGACGTTTGAACTCCTCATAGCCCTGTCTGTATAATAAATCCTCACTATGTGCTACATATGCCGAATCGGTGAGCTGTACACAGGGTACTGAAAATTCTGATTGAACCGGACCCAGACAAAAGAATCTTACATAGAGTTCATGTCCCTTCATAATATCTTTGAGAATGTCGCGAATCTCTTCTTCGCCTTTTTCTTTGTCTATAGCATTTAAGTTCGGTCCTAAATCAATACCTCTTGATACAAGGAATTTAGTATGTTCTTTATCCCTTGCTTGGTCATAGTATCCATCAAAGTGGACAGTATGTCCCTTTATAGCAAGCCTTCTTTCTTCTCCATTCCTTATTGCTGATTCTCTAATGTATTGTATATCCTCTGATGAATCCGTTGCCACAAATACTCTATCAGGATTACACAGTTCTACATACTCCGCAACAAACTTACGCATTGCAGGATTATCTATTGCCATAAGTTTACGATAACCATTATTACCTATTCTGGCTTTGATTAACTCATAGGTATTTTTCGCCATATTCATCCCCTTTCTCTATTTCTCTAAAAACGGACGCTGATTTACGCTGAATTTTTTATTTATCTTTTTTGACGCAGATTTACCCCGTTAAATAGAACCGCTCCAGCACTAATAAGTCTGGTGTTTATCTTTAAGTTA
>DAOUSS010000123.1 GCA_030627085.1 Candidatus Stahliibacteriota bacterium
GGTCCATGACCCCTCCCTGTCATTTAAAAATATATCATAATTTGCACCAGTAGGGGTCATTTGACCCAATTCTATTATAGCACTTAAATGGAGGGAAATCAAGAACTTATTATGTCAAAGAGCACCCATTTTTAGATACGCTCCAAAATTTTGAAATTTTTTTTCTTGACAAAATGGGATTTTTGTGGTATGATATATAACAGTTTTTAAGATAAAAACTCGCCATCCAATTTCGGCTTAAAAGCCCAAAAGGGAAGGGGTATATGAAGTTCATCTTTCATCTTTTAAATATAAATGGGGAAAACAATGTCTTCATACCCTCAATCCTAACAATGCATAGGATTGGGGGTATTTTTATTTATTCTTGTGGTCTCTTTTACTCGGAGTTTGTAAGGTTCGTTTAGGATAGCCCTGCGTGTCATTGTGATACGCAGGGTAAATGGATTTTTATAACAGCAATGAAAGTCTATAAGGAGGAAAAGATGTTGGATAAAAAGGCTTTAAAATGGTTGGTATTGATTCCTTTCGTTTTGGGTATAGGTTTCAATGCCCGGGCGATGGAACAACCAAATACGGATGATGAAAAGGCCATCGATTTAATAAAGGCACGGACAGAGTATGCTGATTGTGTGATTATAGGGAAGGTCGTAAAAATCGAAGGGCATCCTGAAGATTATTATAAAAGTTGGGCTTGGGTGGAAGTTGAGGAATATTTAAAAAAAGAGCAAGATAAAAGTAAACCGATACAGGACACGATTCTCATAAAATCAATAGCGGGGATAATAGATACTATCACAGGAGAGGCTGTAGCTGTATTTATTAGTCTTGAAGGTCCACCAACTCTTGAGGATAAAATTCTTTGTCGTGGTGGTCAAGTGCCCAGCCTTACAAAAATAAACGAAAGGGTGTTACTTTTTTTGACACGCTCTCCTGAGGTATATGAGAAAACCGATACTATAATAAGGACTAACGACAGTTTTTATATTATAACATATTATCGCATTAAAAATGATAAGGTTTTTAGATGGGACGCAGGATATATAAAGACAGAAGAAGGAATGAAATTTAATTGGGATGGTGCTTACATATCCGATTTACCCGAATTTAAGAAAAGGATACTTGTAGCTGTTACAGAAGAGAAATCCGGAGGTGAAAAATGAATAAAATTTTGAAATTTGGGAATAGTATGGGGTCAGGCTCAACTATTTGACTTTTTACTTGACAAAAACAATATTTTATGATAGGATTGGATTATGGCAAGAAAACCAAGAATTGAATTTCCTGGTGGTCTCTATCATATAATAACAAGAGGCAACAGAAGGGAGAAGGTATTTTTAGATGATACTGATTACAAAAGATATTTAGACCTCTTGTCGCATTACCATAAACGATATAATTTTTTACTCTATGCTTATGTGTTGATGCCCAATCATATTCATTTACTTATTGAACAGAACGAGACGCCCATTAGCAAGATAATGCAGGGAATTAACCAGAGCTACACTCAGTATTTTAATAAGAGATATAAGAAAGTTGGTCATCTATTTCAGGGTAGATACAAGGCCCTTCTATGTGATAAAGATGGATATCTATTAGCTATCATAAGATATATCCACTTGAATCCTGTGCGAGCTCGCATTGTCAAAATGCCCGAAGATTATGTATGGTCGAGTCACGATGTATACATTGGAAAAGCAAAGCAAAATTTTGTGGATAACGATTTTGCACTGAGCATGTTCTCGAGAAATAGAGGAGTCTCGATTAAGAAATATAAACAATTTGTGAAAGAAGGAATAGGGGAACCCTATGAGGAATTTCATATAGGAGAGTTTATCGGTGATGAAACATTTGCGGAGGAGATGAAAGGCAAAGTCTCTGCTGGAATTTCTTATCGAATAGCCCTTTCTTTAGACGAGGTTACAGATTTAATTACAGAGAAGATGAGGCTGCCGATAGAGGCTCTATTCTTACAGACACGAAATAGGGAATATACGAGGGTGCGTGGAATTACAGGATATGTTGCAAAAAAGATGCTTGGGCTCAGTGTGACTGAGATAGCGGACTATTTCAGGAGGGACATTGCAGCGATCAGCAAGGGAATTACAAAGACAGAGAAACAGATAATGAGTGACATTAGTCTACAAAAAACGGTGCAAGAGATTGAGATAGCAGTTAGAGAACTCAATGAGGAAAAATACGCAAATAGTTGAGCCTGACCCCATTTTCCTTTACTGACCCCATTTTCCTTTACTTGCCTTCTAATTTTGAGGGTTAAAAGAAAGGGGAATATATGAAAAACTTACCACTTACCTTTGGTATGAACCTCTTGATGTGTAATTTATTCCATGGGGTAAACAACGAAGAAAATGCATTTGCACCCTCAATCCTGTTAATACATTTGGTTGGGGGTATTTTTATTTATGGTTTCTTCTATGCGAGGTTTGTAAGGTTCGTTTATGATAGCCCTGCGTGTCAATTGTGATGCGCATGAGCAGCCGTTTTTTGTTTGTAACACTGAAAGTAAGGGGGGAGTATGGATAGAAGATTGCTTGTAAGGATATGGACAGTCGGAATGCTTGCATTAGCTGTTACTGGGCTTAAAGCTCAAGCATCCACCGAATACAAAATCGTAGAGGAGATAAAGTTTGAAAAGGAGATAAAGGATGTAAGATTTGGAGAGACTGAAGATGGAAGGATGTATCCAAAGATTGTAGTGTTTGAAGATGAGGTGAAATTTTATGATGAGAAGGGTAATCTAACAGTAAAAGTCCCTTGTCAAGGAGGGGATGTTATCTTTTCAAAAGAGAGTAACTATGTAGGTATACGAATGGCAAAAGCCTCTCCTGCTCCCGAAAAGGGACCTACTAAAATAAAGTTCTCTCTTTATTCGGAGAAAGGAGAGAATCTCTGGAAAATAGAAGAACAGGAGGCTTTTGATGTACCTATTCCAGACTTTTATATTTCGAGTAGCAAAGCGAATGTAATAGAATTGTATAAAGGACTTCCACGTATTGCTTTTCGGGATTCAAGTGGAAAGATATTAAAACAGTTTCGTCTGTTTGAGGAAGATGTCTATGATATTACTAGAGGAGCAAGAGGAGACTTTTCAGAAGATGGAGAGTATTTCGCTGTCATTGCAGATGAATATGAGAGTATACTACCAAGAAGTAGAAGTCGCAATACCTATGTGATGCTATTTACCAAGGAAGGTGAAGAATTGTGGAGGTACCCACTAGAAGAACAGAATTTGGACTTTCATGTTTCTATTTCCTCTACAGGTCAATTCGTAGTAGCTGTTAGTAAGCCAGGAGTATATCTATTAAATAAGGAAGGAAATTTAATAAGTAAGTATCGTTTAGGAGTAAACAGCGGTATCAGGAACCCCTATACATTTTCTTCCAACGAGGAATATGCTGTATTATCAGACCTTCACGAAGTGGTGTTTATCAGAACTTCTATGGGTAAGGTGCTATGGAGACACGTATTTGGAACCGATACAACAATCCGTGGAGTGTGTTTTTTGAGAGATAATGTAGGAATTATGCTCGAAATGAAATCAGGGGATTACCTTTCAGCAATAAGTCTTTTTAATCAAACGGGCGAAATAATTGGAGAGAAGCATTTTTCAGAAAATATATTTCCTTTTGACTACTTTAGAAGAGAGAAAGCGAAGATATCGTCAGATGGAAAAGAGATGAGTATCATTTCCAAGAGAGGAATTTCTTTATATCAAAAGTTAGATTAAAACAGGAGGAAGAGATGAGAATAATCAATTCTTTGAGAATTGGGCTATATGGAGTGTCTTCATGGATTATTTTGTATACTTCTTTAATCTATGCTTACCCATGGCCATTAGCACCGCCTAATCAGCAAGGTTATGTATATTCTACTCTTGATGAGTATAGAAGTGGTCCTCCTGTGCATTTCCATGATGGAATTGATATCGATGCAGATCAAAATGATCCAGTCTACGCTGTTGTTGGGAGTACTGTGGATTATTGCACAGATGGCCTTTACGTGGGAAATTATGGATATATTCATGTTACTCCTACTGTGGCGGATGGTTCTCAAGTCTCACAAGGGGACCAAATTGGTACCATTACCTCTGCAAGTCATTTGCACTTTATGGATGGTCCTGATAATTCTGAGATCAATCCCCTCCGTTATGGTGGTATCTATCCGTTTGATGATTATGATTATCCGGTGATAGATGATATATACCTTTTGGAGAATGGCACAAACACAGTCGTGGATCCATACAATGTAACTGGTCCGGTTGATATTGTGATGAAAGCACACGATATTATCACGGATGGAGGAAGCAATTGTGGAATTTATAAAGTTGGATATGAAATAGATAACACTGGAGAGGTCAATAAATATCAGTTTGACAATTGGCTTCAGTCAAGTTGTATTAACTACGTGTATGCACAGGGCTCGAATACCTCTACCTATAAATACATTGTTACGAACAACGCATGCAGTAATGATTGTTGGGATCCTCCAGGGATTGGTTGGTACACAATCTGGGTCTATGCTTATGATATTAAGAACAATTGGGATTTGGATTATATTGATGTGTATGTGAGTCAGACAGGCATCGAGGAGTATTACATTCAGGTCAATTCTCCAAATGGAGGGGAGGTTTGGTATTATGATGAGCCACATAATATCACATGGAATACAGGAACTCTTGCGGAGACTCCCGCCGATAGTGTTATTATCCACTATTCTACAGATGGAGGTTCTACTTATCCCTACAGGATAGCAAAGGTTGTAAATAGTTCTGGAGATTTTCCATGGTTTGGAAGTTACTCATGGACTATTCCGAGAAACCCATCTACTGCCTGCAAGGTCAGGGTGAGAGGTTATTTCCAATCAGATCCCTATTATCACGGTGATGCAAGTGACGATAACTTCACTATCAAGAATCCTTTGCATCTCTCTGGATGGATGGAATGCATAAATCCACCTAAATCAGAAGTTGTGCCAATGGATGTCTATCATTTTCGTGCCCATCTCTCATGGACTTTTAACGCCTCCTATACTCCCTATCGTTATGGACTCTATCGCAAACTTTACCTTCCCCAACCTGGGGATCCTACCGGCTGGACAAGGATATATTATGGTCAAAACAAATCCTATGTGGATCCATATGATTTTAACATACCTCAAGGGGCATGGTATTATGTTAGAGCCTA
>DAOUSS010000263.1 GCA_030627085.1 Candidatus Stahliibacteriota bacterium
AATCTATAAAAGCCAAATTGCAATGGTAGTTATTTCTATTTTTCAGCCTGACCCCACTCTTTTTCCAGACCGTCCCGGTGTATATATAATGAAGGATGGTTCTGGAAAGGTAATATATGTTGGTAAAGCCCTTTCACTTAGAAAAAGGGTCCGTTCATACTTTACAGACGATAGTCATCCAAAGACCCAAATACTGGTATCTCATATAGATACTATAGATTATATAGTAACCAATTCTGAGCAAGAAGCACTACTGCTTGAGGCAAATCTTATAAAACTGTATTTACCAAGATATAACATACGCCTGAAGGATGACGAGAAGTACCCCTATATAAAAATCACCCTCAAGGAGGACTTTCCCACCGTTATACCAACAAGAGACCTCAGAGACAAAAATGCAGTATATTTCGGACCCTACACAAATGCAAAAAAGATGCGGAAGGCACTGAAGACTGCCACAACGGTCTTCCCTGTAAGAATATGCAGGAAAATGCCAAAGAGAGTATGTGCACTGTATTATATGGGAAGATGTTCTGCGCCCTGTGAAGGCCAGATAGAAAAGGAAGAATACAGGAAATTAGTACAGGAGATGATAGATTTCCTTTCGGGTAAGAACAACAAGATAGAGAAGAATCTTAGAAAGGAACTTGAGACATATAAAGGCAATCTGGAGTTCGAGAAGGCGATTATAGCAAGAGATAGGCTGAAGGCACTGGAAGAGATAAAGAGAAGACAGAGGATGGTATTAAAAACTAGTAAGAACCTTGATGTATTTGGCTTAGCAAGAAGAAAAAGGACAGCAGTTGTGGCGGTATTAAAGACAAGGGAAGGAAGAATGTTAGGAATAGAACACTATATCCTTAATACGAATCCCAGTGACCTGGATGGAGAGATAATCGATACCTTTTTCGTGCAATATTACAAGGATACATTCTATATACCGGATGAGGTTATACTGCCTGCAGTGGGGGAAAAAAGACTTCTGGAAAGTTGGACAGAAGATAAAGCAAAGAGAAAAATAGGGATAAAGGTTCCAAAAAGGGGCGATAGATTCTCACTTGTAAAACTTGCGATAGAGAACGCCACACTTCATATAGAAGAGGAAACACCAGAAAGAACTCCTTATTCTCTCATTGAACTTGAGAAATATCTGCATCTTGAAACGCCTCCCAGACTCATAGAGGCATTTGATATATCAAATATTTTTGGTGAATATGCAGTTGGTTCAAAGGTTGCATTCAGGGACGGAAGGAAAGACAAATCATGTTATAGAAGATTTAGAATAAAAAGAGTAACTGGAATTGACGATCCAAAAATGATGGAGGAGGTTGTAGAGAGGAGGTTCAAAAAGGCCGATAAGGTTCCCGATCTGGTTATGGTCGATGGCGGGATTACACAGGTAAGAAGTGCATACCGAGCTATAAAAAGAACCCTCTGTAGGCCAATTCCTGTATTTGGTCTTGCGAAGAGGTTTGACGAACTGTATACAAAAGACGGCGCGGTGATAAGCATTCCAAAAACCTCATCCGCATTGAAGTTACTACAAAGAATAAGGGATGAAGCACACAGATTTGCAATAGATTACCATAGAAAACTTCGGGATAGGACAGGGTCTATACTTGACGAGATAGAAGGTATCGGAAAGAAAAGAAGAGAACTTCTACTCAAACATTTTGGCTCGCTTGAGAGGTTAAAAAAGGCGGGTCGTAAGGAGGTAGAAAGTATTTCAGGAATTGGAAGGGTATATGCGGAGAGGATATATAAATTCCTGAAGGAAGTTCAGACTTAAGAGGTATGAAAAGGCATCTTATAGGCGTGTCGGGTGGTGCCAGGATAACAGGAAAGGTTGCAGAGCTTGCTCGCGAGGTCGGAAGAGAGATTGCAAAAATGGGAGCAATACTCGTATGCGGTGGATTATCAGGTGTAATGGAGTTCGCAGCAAAAGGGGCAAAGGAAAGAGGAGGAATCACTATCGGTATTCTGCCTGGTAACTCAAAAGATACAGCAAATCCTTACATAGATATACCCATAGTAACAGGTATGGGAACAGCAAGAAATGTTATACTTGTTAAGACATCCGAATGCATAATTGCAATAGACGGGAAGTATGGAACACTATCTGAAATTGCTATTGCTCTCTCTCTTAATATTCCCGTTATAGGACTTGCAACATGGGATATAGACAAAAGGATTATCCCGGCAAAAACTCCAAAAGAGGCAGTAGAACTCGCCCTGCAGGTGTTAGGTGATAGGTGTTAGGTGACAGGTGATAGGTGGTAGGAGCGACCTCCTCAGGCTGTGCAGAAATGTGATTTTCCCATGTTGCGGCTCGACTGAGCTCGCCGAAGGCGGACAGGAACGACTCGACTGAGCCCCTCGGTATTGAGCCTCGGGACGAAATGCTCGCCGAAGTCAAACCTTGTCCCTACAGTGTAGGGACAACCCTTGTGGTTGTCCGCAGGAGAGCTTTTAATGTCGATTGTGATGGAG
>DAOUSS010000248.1 GCA_030627085.1 Candidatus Stahliibacteriota bacterium
CTACCTGTCGGTAGACAGGAATTACGTAATTACCCAATAACCTAATTACTGTTTTTGATATAATCTGTGAATATCTGTGGTTAATATTTTGGGATTGCTTTTAACCGATAACGCCGTGTTTTTTCCCGATCCTTATAAACGCATCAATGGCACGGTCAAGATGTTCCTTTTTATGAGCGGCAGAGATCTGAACTCGTATTCTTGCCTGTCCCTTTGGAACGACCGGATATGAGAAACCTATCACATATATTCCTTCTTTAAGGAGGTCGTCTGCAAAATCGTGAGCAAGTTTCGCATCATTTTCATACTTACCGAACATTATAGGAACTATCGGGTGTATCCCGGGTTTTATATCAAATCCCGCTTCTGTCATTTTCCCTCTAAAGTATTTTGTGTTCTCTTCAAGTCTATCTCGCAGCTCTGTGGTCTCTGAAAGCATGTCAATCACAGCAATGGTTGTCCCCGCAACAACTGGCGCAAGTGTATTTGAGAATAGATAAGGTCTTGAGCGCTGGCGTAACCACTCAATAAGTTCTTTCCTTCCTGAGGTGCATCCACCAGACGCACCTCCGAGAGCCTTTCCAAATGTTGTGGTGATAAGGTCAACCCTGCCTATAGCACCTCTGTATTCGTGCGTCCCCCTTCCTCTTTTACCTATAAATCCTGTAGCATGTGAATCATCAACAAGTACAAGGGCATCATATTTATCCGCAAGATCGCATATCTCGTCAACTTTTGCAATATCACCATCCATAGAGAAAACACCATCTGTACATACCATCCTGTACTTTGCATTCTGCGATTCCTTCAGACGCCTCTCAAGATCAGCCATATCATTATGCTCATAGACAAACCTCTGTGCCTTTGTAAGCCTCACTCCGTCTATAATTGAGGCATGGTTCAGCTTATCAGATATTACTGCGCAAGTTGGGTCAAGAAATGGTTCAAAAACACCTCCGTTTGCGTCAAAACATGCAGCATAAAGTATAGTATCATCTGTTCCTAAAAACTTTGACATCTTCTCTTCCAGCTCCTTATGGATATCCAGTGTCCCGCATATAAACCTCACGGAGCTCATACCATACTTGTATCTATCCAGCACCCTCTTGCCTGCTTCAACAAGTCTCTCATCCGATGCAAGTCCCAGATAGTTATTCGCACAGAAATTCAATACTTTCTTTCCACCTTTTACCTCTATTTCTACTCCCTGGGGAGATGTAATAATTCTCTCCTCCTTATACAGTCCTTGCTCTTTTAAGGACTGGAGTTCCTTTACAAGGTCTTCCTTTATCTTACCATACATAAACCCTCCTTTTTTTCCTTTCGCCAATGTGAAAAATTTAACCCCAGAGAGCGATAAATTAGTGAATTAGGTTAATTCAGTTAATTAAGTTAATTTGAATAGGCTACCCCTTTAACTTAATCACTCAATTAACTTAATCTCTTAATCACTTTGTCTCTGTGGCCTCTGTGGTTTCTTCTATAATCTCCTTTCCTTTGCCCTTTCAAATTCATCTTTATCGGGAAACAGCACAATCTTTGCGGACTTTCTTGGTCTTTCCATCATCAAATCAAATCCCTTCCTGTAATCTTCGAGCGTAAATAGATGTGTTATTACAGGGCTTACATCCAGCCTGCCAGATGCAAGGAGATTTCTCACCCTGTACCAGGTATCAAATATCTTCCTTCCCGAGATTCCGTGAACCTGCGCACCCTTGAAGACTATGCCATCTGCATAGTCAATCATAAGAGGAGACTTTGCAGGTATGCCGAAGGCTGTAAATCTTCCTCCCCTTCTCAGCACCTTAAACCCTTCTTCAAGTGCTTGTGGAGAGCCTGCCATATCCAGAACTATATCTACGCCATATCCCCCTGTATGATCCCTTATATAACCCACTCTATCAAACTCCTTATTTGCATACAACTGATGATCTGAGCCCATCTTCTTACCTATCTCCATATTGAAGTCATACTTCCCTATATGGAATATTGGAGTAGCACCGCAGGTTCTTGCCACTCCTATAGCCAATAGTGCTATGGGTCCATCTCCTATTACTGCCATACTTCTGCCAGCAACATCGTTATCCTCACCCAGAACTGCGTATGTTGCATTACCCAGTGGCTCCTGTATGGATGCTATCTCTGGCGGTATCGCTCTATCATTTATCCAGCATACAGCCTCAGGCACCTTTATATACTCTGCAAATGCACCATCTGTATCAACACCAAGAATTTTCATCCTTTCACCTATATGGAACTGTCCCAGAAGGGCTGTCAGGTCTCTCGGGTCGTATATGTGGGTTTCTGCGGACACATAGTCACCTGTCTTTATCTTTTTTACATCACTTCCTACCTCACATACCTCTCCCGCAACCTCGTGTCCGAGCACCTGTGGAAGTTTATCTTTCCCAATTCTTTTTTGTGCCCACTCATTCCACTCGTATATATGTACATCCGTTCCACATATAGAAGTTGCCTGAACTTTCACTATCGCATCCCTTTTGCCGGGTTTCGGGTTTTCTACATCCAAAAATTCTGCCCCAATGCCAGGGTTTGTTTTTACAACTGCCTTCATGTCGCCCCCCTCACTTTCTTGTGTTATGTATAATATTTAACCACAGAGGGCACGGAGAAACCAGAGTTTTTTTTATCTTCTCCGTGCTCTCTCTTAAGTTTCATGTTTCTCTAATCTCTGTAATAAATGGAATGATAATATCCCTTTTATCCTTATGGTCTTGTTGGTCTAAAGAGAAAAC